>CAZUBG010000102.1:0-18717 GCA_964618545.1 uncultured Bifidobacteriaceae bacterium
GAGCCGGATGTTCGTAACCAGTTGATTTTCAGCTACTAATACCCGGACACTAGTGAAGTTCGGTATAAACCGGCGCTCGTTATTCGACGCGATGCAATCATCCATTTTCTAATGGATTTCCCAGAAAGCTTTTCCAAGACTTCAGATTCTGGAGTGTAATAACATGGTGATGGTTGAAAACTCGCGTCCCCTAACAGTTCAACAGAAGTTTCAGGTAACATGTGGCTGCGCTCACCTTCTGCAAGCAAATGATATGAACCAAAACGATGATTAAACTGGTGGATCATTTTTGATTCATAGACCGGAAGTAAGCCAGGTTTTCGGGCAGTCGAAAAAAGCTCGCTTGCTTCGCCCATGTGAAGCATTGCCGATAACTCAAACTTCCAACCGGATTTCTGTGAGGCAAGAATCGGCAACCGCCTATAGATTTCGAGCGTCACTTCCGCGCTGCGACGGAAGAAAAATGTCGGGCAAGTCCCGGTCTCTGGATTGAGTTGCAGGATTTGATCAGGTGTAAGACTGAACCTGCGTTTCTCATCTTTTGTTTCTTCAACATTATAGCAGTTAAACGCGAATTGGATCGGAGACAGATATGTCGTTCCAGTGACAACAAGAACGCAAAATTTGAAGTTATGTAACACTTCTGGGAAAAGCATCTGCTCGTTAATGTAACCAAAAACTGCAACAAGCGATTGCTTGGCAACGAGGTCTCGAAAATACGCTTTTGTTGTATCGTCGGTTGCAATTCCCAGGGGAAGCACGCAAGCCAAGTATCCTGCCTGATTTATGAGCCTGCGATTGATTTCAGCGAAAACTGCAAACGTATTTACGTCGCCACACCCGCACAGTGGAAATAATCCGCTGTGTCGCATGAAGTGGCTTTCTCCTTCTGCTTTACGACATTCATCAAGAAAACGATTCCACAGATTTGGTTGCGTAGCTTTAACTTCGGCAATCAGTTTTTTCCGGACGGCGGCATTTTGGGCATTCGCAATATCTGGCCGCAGTTCAGCAAACCATTCCTTTTCCTGCAACTTCACGCGCTCCCACGGCGGATTGCCGAGAATTACATCAAAGCCCTCATGTTTGAAAACTTCCGGGAACGCGAGATGCCAATGGAAGAAATTATATTGGCGCACGAGTCGGTGGATTTCACCAAACAAACCTTCCGGCAACGGCTCACCTTTGGCAAAGGCGCGCAAGTGGCCGCTGGTGATACCGTGAGCTTCGGCAAGCATGGAATGTGATGCAGAAGATTTTACCGATGCTTTCGGTTTCGCGGTCGCTGCTGCAAAACTTTCTCCGAACAATCCCGCTTGCGTTGAAGTCGGCTGGATTTCATCGGCGATACCAGCGGAAGTTTGTTCTAACCGTAGTTCACCATTCGCCATCCGTTTGGGGATGACGAACGCGGCGCACCAAAGATTGGCAAGGTCGGTGGCCCTTTCAAAATCGTGGTTGTGCTGAAGCTGCTCGAACGCAAAAGATTTTTGCTCGACGGCGCGGACGGAATCGTCTGGCAGGTTTTCGACGACGACGACGGCTTGTTGCAACCGCTCGAACGTGGCGCTGTCTTCGAGGGCGAACAGTTCGCCAAAGCCGAGCTTTTCGCGGGCGTTGAGTTTCTTGAGCGTGGCGCAGGCTTTCTTGTCGTCGCCCTCGATGGCGGTGAAAGCGCCGTCGGGAATGCCTTCGGCGATGAGCGCGGGCGTCGCGCCGAGAAGACTGTTGCCACAGCGGATGTGATGGTCGAGGAAGGAGAGCGGTTTGCCAGTCTCCATCGCTTCGAGCCAGAGGCCGACTTTGCACAACTCGACGGACATGGGATTGATGTCCACGCCGTAGATGCAGTGGCCGATGACTTCGCGGAGGGTATGGCGCAGCTCGCTCACGCTCGGCTCATCACCTTTCGAGCGGAGCAAAGCGAGACGGCGGGCGATACGTTGCGCGGCTGCAATCAGGAAATGGCCGCTGCCGCAAGCTGGGTCGCAAACTTTCAGAGCGAGAACGGCTTCATCGGCGGATTTGTAGCCGAGCTTGGCGAAATTCTTGAGGCGGTCGTCCAGCACCGGGTCGAGCGCGGAGTCAAGCAGACATTCAACAAGGCTCGACGGCGTGTAATAGCTGCCCGTGGTCTTGCGCTCATTGCCGGCGGCTTGCTTGAAAGTAAAAGTTGGCGGGAAATTTCCAGCGGCGGGATTGATAACCGGGTGCAGTTCCAAAAGGCGTTCATACACCGAACCGAATTCTTCCGTGGCAAGCGCGCCATAGTTCACACGCGAAAGCTGGCCGGTGTCCGGCTGGCGAAAGAGCGAGAGCTTTGCAAGCGCGGAGAGTAGCGTGCCGTTATCGAGTTCGGCAGCTTGGAGCGGACCGAGCGCGGCGGCGGAGAAAAGTTGTCCGCCGAGACCAGTGAGTCCGAGGGGCGCACCCGGCCCGTCCGTTTCAAAAAGCCGGAAGGTGCTACGCAAGCCGCGCCAGAGATCGAGCTTGGTGGAATCAGCGAGCGCGCGGCGTTCCGCGAGTCGGCGCAGGCGATTGATGCTGTAATGGTCATGATACAGTTTGCGTTGCCGAGGCGTGGCGGCATCGGTGAACAGAAGCCCGCGTTCTTCCGCAACCATCATCAGTAGCAGACGGTAAATTAATCGCAGCAGCGCATGATGAAGTTCGCGGGCGGTGACGGAATTGTTGGCGATGGCATCGCGGAGATTTTCATTGCGAGCAAGGAAGCCAGAACCAAGTTCCTGAACGACTTGCTCCACCGCGAAGCTCAAACCATCGCGGATACGCGCGCCGGATTCGAGCGCGTCCTGATGATAGCGTTCGAGCAACGACTCGGAAGATTTCTCCGGCGAGCGCGGCAAGCGCGTGACGTGCAGCAGACGGTAAAGAACCGCAAAGTCGGCGAACAATTCCTCGCCAAACATCCGGTCGAGATCAAACTCGACGTAGGAAAGTTTGATGAGCCGCGTCGAGTCGCGGAGCAGTCGCAGGAGTTTCCCGTTCGTGACGATGCCGTAAACATGCTCTGTGAGGTTGAGATATTCCTGCAAGTGCGCGTGCGGACTGACGCGAGGACCGGTGACCGGCTTTTTGTCGAGCGATTCACGCGCGCCGACAATGTGGACGTGGAAGCCGCCATGACTTCGCAGATGGTGCGAGAGGCGGAACGGCTTGTCGCCGACGAGTTCGGATTGCGATTGAAATTCCAATTCGGCGTAACCGAGCAAACCGAGCAACGGGATGATCCACTGATTGCGTGTCTCGGATGTGGCGGCTGTGCCTTCCTTCACGCCTTCGAGCTTGTGCTGAAACGCGGTATAAAACGCCTGCGCTGCCGTCCACGCGCGAACAATTTCCTCTTTCAACTTCGGTTGCGAATCAAAGCCGAAGTCGGCAGGCCGCTGGCCGACAAAATCTCCTTTGTCGAGTTTGGCCAGTAGGTCGCCAGACAAAATCGCGCCTTCAATGCGGATGGAGGGGAAAGTCATCGGCTGCCCTCCGGCAAGAGAATGTAAAGTCCAAGGATGTCCATCGGCAGCACGGGATAAACGACCTCGAATTTTCCCGCGCGAAAGAGTTTGCTGAAACGCTCGTGTGCCTCAACCAGATGCTTGTTGCGTTCCTCGGCCACGGCATCGAATTCTTTGCGAAGCTTCACCAGGAGTTTTGATTCGTTCTCAAAATAATTTTCGCGCGATTGCGGCGTGAGGTCGGCAGCAGGACGCGCGCGGTCGAGCAATTGCATCGCTTCTTCGGAAGAAAGGAACTGCTGGTCTGCCGGTGAGCCGCGATAACCCCACACGAGCATTTCTTCCGCGACGATGCGTGCCGGCCCATTTTTTTCGCCAATGACATTCCGGCAGCGGAATAGGAGCAGTGTGGTTTTGGTGGTGACTTCCTTGGTTCGCATCACAGCAGCGCGAGCGGCCACGCGCGTATCTGCATGAGCAAGACTGCGCGCCATGACGAACTGGCAGAGTGCTTCGACGAACGGATGATTGCGCCCAAGGTAAATGTGCTTCTTGGGCGTCGGCGAGCGGAAGCTGACATCCAGCACGGCATCGTCGGGCAAATGTGCGCGAAGCAAAGCCGGAAGATTGCCGGTGTGCAAACGCCAATCCAGCTTCGTGCGGTCAATTTGAGCACCGAGCAATTCCATCAGTGAGCCCGTAACGAAGCGTTCAACGGCGGCAACATCGCCGATGGCGGCGTCGGCTTCGCGCAGATCAATTTCGAGTTCACCGGCCTTGACAGCATGTTGCGCGAAAATGGAACGTGTTTCTTCTTCGCGTTTGGCGGCTTCCTCAATTTTGTGCGTGATGCGAAGTTCGGCTTCACGAGCTTCAGCAAAATCCTCAAGTCCTAGCTTGAGCTGATTCTTGTCGGTGCGGGCTTGGACGCGCCGGTCGGGATTGAAAAGAAGTGCTTTCGCCACGGTATCAAGCACGGTGCTGCTGTCTTCTGGGAACGGCACGGTAATTCCCCGGTCGCGTCGAATCTGGCGAACCTTTTCGAGAATGACACCGAGGACAAGACCGTCCACGGGATTATCGCGACCAAAAAGCAAGTAAGCCTTAACTGATTCAGAGGTCTGGCCGAAGCGGTCAACGCGGCCTTCGCGTTGTTCGAGGCGGTTTGGATTCCAAGGCAAATCGTAATGCAGAACGGCGGTGAAAGCCTCTTGGAGATTGATGCCTTCGGAAAGGCAGTCTGTAGCGACGAGCAGGCGGCGCGGGGATTTGCCGAGATCGGTGACACGTTGGCGGCGCACGTCATCCGGGTCTTCACTCGTCACAACCTCGACACGCAAGTCTTTGAACTTCGTCGCAAGCAGCGAACGAAGTTGTTCGCCAACATAGCGCGCGGTCGCAAGGTAACGGCAAAACACAACGGGCTGAAATCCATCGCGCAACCATTCCGCGAGTGTCTTGGCAGCGGCTTCAAGTTTGCCATCGTGTTTTGCGCCGGAGAGGGATTCAAGCTGGCGCGCGAAATTTGCGAGCTGACGTTTCTCCGGGTCGCTCCACGAAACTTGTCCGACCGTCTGACTCGGCGTGACATCCAGCAGAAAACCGTCGGATGAATCGAGAACCGGATTTCCCTCAAGCTCGCCGCCTTCGGTTTCGCCAGCGGGAGCTTCCAGCCGATTTCGCAACATTTCAATACCAGCAGCAGGGCTGGACATGATGCCGCGCAATAGTCCCAAAGCTGTCCAGTAATGGACGCGCTGTTCACGTTCAGGGCCGGTTCGTGCGGCTACAAGTTTGCGCGCGAAATCCAAAACTTGATCGAAGAACACGGCGTAAGTTGCGCCGAGTTCGTAAGAAATTTCACCCGCTTCACGTTTGGCAAAAGGCGTGTCCTCGCCCATCCATTTTAAAACATCACCGCGCCGGCGTTGAACGAAGTGACGCGCGAGGCGCTTGCGTTGCTCTGGCGCAGCAGAAGGAAGATCGAGATTGGCAAAGTCACTGTGCAGCAAGCCGAGCAGAGATTGAAATTCTTCCGGCTTCCCGCTGTGCGGCGTGGCCGTGAGCATGACGATGTGTTGTTCATCCTTCGCCGCGATACGGCGCATGAGGTCGTGACGTTGCTGTTGTCCCGGACTCGCTCCGCTGGGGCGGGCGCAAGTGTGAGCTTCGTCCAAAATAACCAGTTCCGGGCATTGGCTGATAAACACGTCGCGGCGCGAATCGCCCTTGATGTAATCAATGCTCAATACTTGAAATGGGAAATGCTGAAACACACTGGCGTCGCCATGAATCTCCCGGTCGAGTCGCGCCTGCGTGTTGGAACGAATGACCACCGCTTCGATGCCAACCTTCGCGCGAATTTCCTCCTGCCACTGGTCGCACAGATGCGGAAGGCAAAGCACGGCGAAGCGACGGATGACGCGGCGTTCGAGCAATTCACGGACAATCAGCAACGCCTCAATTGTTTTGCCGATGCCCACGTCGTCGGCTACCAGCAGACGAACCGGCTCGTGCCGCAGCGACACGATGAGCGGAATCATCTGGTAAGCGCGCGGGCGAAAGGAAAGTTTGGCGAGGCAACGGAACGGGCCAGCACCATTGCGGAAGGCGAGCCTTGAGGATTCGAGCAGCAGCCGCGCAGACGAAAATGCGCCGAGGTCTTCTTTCTTTGGATTGGGGAATATCGCTTCGGAAGGTTCGTCTTCCGCAAAGCCAAGCGGCTGAAAGATGCCGGTGATTTCTTCATCCGAGCCGCCGAGGGGTTTGAGAAGCAATACATCCGAGTCATCAGACGGCAGCACAACCCATTCACGTCCGCGCAAGCTGACGAGGCGACCGGGAGATTTAAGGGTGGAGGGCATTCAGAAATTTTATTCGCGGACTTTTCGGAAAATGTCGCCGCGTCCACGAATCAGTTCTTCGAGACTGTCGCGATAATACCATACGACGACTTCGCCGCCGGAATTGATGATGGCCTGACGCTTCGCTTCATCGTCCGCGCGAACGGTGGAATCATCATGCGGTGTGCCATCGCAGAAGACCCACACGTTCGGTTCATAAAAGAAATCCGGCTGGACATAGATGCCATCAAAAGTTTTCTGAGCGGCGTCGGGCAGGCGCAGACCTTCGGTGTGAAGATAGTCGAGAAACTTCCGTTCGGTCGAGGAAGTCAGGTCAATCTGCTTCGAGAGACGTTGATAATGATCTTCGTAATCAGCGTAGGGCGGGCTTTTCACTGTTTCAAATGAGCAAGCGGCGAGCTTTTCGAGCGCACCTTTAATAAGCCAACGGTCGAGGCGCGGATGATGACGCTGGTTGTAATAATCGAGCAGGTTGTCGTATGAGGCAGGACTTAAAGATGTATCGGTGTCGAACTGACAAACCTTGATGGCTTCTTCGACGACGCGCCGCCACGGGCCGGTCTGTTCAACTATCTGGCTCAAAATGCCGAGCGTGCCTTCGGCAGCTTCGTAATAGAAAATGTTCGGGTTCTCCGGGTCGCCAATCGCGGTGACGCCAAGCTCGGCAGGTTCGATTTGGAAAACCCGTTCCATCGCCCGCTTGAGCGCGAACTGAAGTGTCAGCACGCCGTCTTCATCCAGGCCAAGCGCCGGCACAGGCTCGACGTAAAGCGCGTCAGCGATGTTGGTCGTGTAAAACATCACATCGCGAATGTGATCGGTGGACTCGCCCTTGTCGGTGAGTTCAGCGCGGCGCCGGTCACTGACGAAAGCGCCGGTCTTCACATCAATCGCAAAACCATTTTTGTCCTCACGGGCAACTCGCCATTTGCGATTCACCCAAACGAGCCGCGCAGTCGGCAGGTAACGCAGCCGCAGCAAGATTTCACCGCTGGCTTTCACCAAACCCGTTGAGCCGATTTGTGTCAGGTCGTCGAGGGTAAAATAGGTGCTGATGTCGTAACCTTTGGTGACACGTTCTTCCTCCTCACAAGTGATGCGTGAGCGTTGCGTCGCGCGGGTTTCGCTGAGTTGCAGCAGATAATGCAGATGCTCCTTGTTAGCCTGACTCGTTAGGTCTTCACCAGAGAACGGGCAGCGATCACGTTTGCCGTCTTCGCCCTGAAGGAAATAACCGGGCTTGAGGCTAACGACAGCATTCTCGAAGCGATTGCCGGGCGGATCGCCGAGCAGTTGGGTAATCTCGAATTTCTGCCCTTTGTGGTAGATGACGTTGTTTGGCCCAAATTCGCGCAGTGCGATGTGACGCGGACGGGAGATAAATTCGACACTGGCATCGCTACCCGGCAACATAACGCGGAGCGGCAGACGGGTGAAATTGTAGCCGGGGAGGAAACCTTCGGCCGCGAGATAGCGATAAACGTAAAACTCTGACAAATCGCCGCTAGTGACTTCGTTGCGAAGCAGGTCGAGTTGGCGTTGCGCGAGACGTTGTTCGAGTTGAGCCTCTTTGAATTCGGGACTGCTCGCAGGATACAGGCCGCTGTTAATCTTTTGCGAAGCGGAGTTGAGTTGGCTTTGCGCGCTGCGGTAAAGACCGCGCCAGCGTTCGAGGGATTCGTCGAGTCGTTCTTTGAGACATCCGAGTTCAGCATCAATCCAGCCGCTAGAAAACCACGCAACTGATTCGCCTGTGAGCTTGTGGCGGAAGTCTGCAATCGCCCGCTCGAACGCGCCGCGCACGCGGGCGGCTTCCGCCGGGTTCAAGTTCAGCGCCCCGGCGACATCCTCTCGTAGTGGCAAAGTGGATTGGTTCAGGTCAATTAGGTCGGGCACAGAGCCTTTTAAACCCGGCAAACCAATCTCCGAGAGAAAAATGGCGTGGAGATGCGTGCGGAGCAATTCCTCATTCAGCAAGTCAAGGCGCGGCGGCACAACCTGCCCAGCCACGAGATCAGGTTGATTATTAAAGTAATGCCGGTCGTGATTTGACTGTGAACCGCAGAACGTGAAGACAAGCGCGGGTTGACCGCTACGACCCGCGCGACCGCTGCGCTGCGCGTAGTTCGCCGGATTCGGCGGAGCATTCCGCATGTGGACGACACTTAAGCCGCCGATGTCTATCCCCAATTCCATTGTCGGCGAACAGAACAGTGAACTGATGGAGCGGCGGCGTATTTCGCTTTCGTCGTCGCGGCCATCCTTGGTCTTCCATTCCGCACGAAAACGGTCTTCGCGATCCTGTTTGTCTTTGTAGTTGAGTTGTCCGGTATGATCGGCGGCAAGCAGCAGCTTTCCCACTCCATAGTCACGGCGATAAACGCCTTGGAAAAATGGATTCGGGCGGAGCGTAAGTGTTTTGTAGGCGCGGAGTTTCACCGCATCGGCGCGCACGGTCTCGCCGTCACCAGGTTTCCAGATGACTTCCGTGAGTTTCAATTGGTAAAGACGTGTTGGATTGCCTTCACGATTCTTGGCCTCGGTGCTGGTCAAGTAGCCGGCTTTATTTTCGAGAGCGGCCAGCAACTTCTCGATGAAATCCTGATAATCCGAAGCTTTCAGATTGTGGTTCAATTTGTCTTGGGCGAACCGGCGCACGTATCTTCCGTATCCACTTTGCGGCCCGATGCTCCGCGTTTCGCGACGACTGTAACGCGCGAGTGATTCAGTGCGAATCGAAGCAGGCGACGGTATGTCATCCTCGTCCTCATATCGCCAGGGCGCGCGAAGTCGTTCCCGGAACGCCGTCGCATGTTCCTTGATTTTCCCTTCCGTCAGATACGATTCGCTGTGGAGGGCAAATTCATGCCGGAAGAAATCAAGTGTCACGCGAATCAACTCGCGGCGGTCGCTCGCGCCGAGTTGATTGAACACCGGAACGTCAGCCCAGAGCTTGTCCATCGCGGCAATCTCGTCGAGATGGTCGTAGTCAATATGCAGGAGCGCGCATTGTTCAAGATTTGGCAGAACCACCCGCCAGCCACGCCGCAGGTCGTGAATTGAGCGAAATGCGAAGTAGCTTTCCAGCGTTTCTTCGTAAATGCGTTTGCGAAATTCCGGGAGGTCCGAACCACCCGTGGCATAATCGTCAAATTGAAGTCCGCTGGCGACGCGCACCGCCCGGCCCAGCGTAGTGAGGCGGAGTTCGTTTCCTTCCGTAGTCTCAACGGCCTTGCGAATTGCCGAGCGCAATCGGACGACATCCATGAAGTCGTTGAAGTGTCCGGCTTGCAGCGCGGCGTCCTGCCGATTGTCCGTGAAACTGAGAAGTTTTTGGTCACGTAAGCGATAACCGTGCTCCGCCATCCGCGTGAGAATGGCGAATGCGGAAATGCTCGTCGCTGTGCTGCGGCCTTCAGTGCCAAGCTGACTGAGCTTGGTGGAATCCTTCGTTTGACGGTCGGGCATCAGTCCCGAAGTGGGATCGAACAGCAGCGGTGCAGTCATGAACCAACCCTGCATCCAGCCTTCGCGCGGATCATCGGAGCAACTGCCATGCGTGTCGTAATAGATGCTTTGCGGCATCCGCGCCTTGTATTTCTTTTGCACGCGGATTTGCCCAGCGGAATTGACGTCCAGCCAGGAGTCGGGCAGAAGTTCGAGGTCGGTTTCGGGATTCCACAAGTCGGCGTTCGGAATGAGATAACCACGCGTGATGTCGTCTTCCTCGTCTTGGGACGGATAAAACGCTCGTGGCATGAGTTTACGGCCCGCCGGGTCTTTCGAGACGCAAAGGAGGGTTTCGCCGGAGTAACGGCTGAAGACTGCGGGAAACAACGGCCTGTCTGGTTCGCCCACCACATGATAGCCAGCCTGCAACGTAATGTGACGTTGTTCCCCCCGATCCAGCGTGACGTAGATCGCCCCCGTTTGGGAAAAGAATTGGTGAAGTTTGAACGGCAGATGAGTGTAGCGCTTGCCCTCATCAAGCAGGCGCTTGTTCGTTCCTCCAAGCCAAAGCAAAACCTCGCGCAGATGTTTGTCGCACTGGGCTTGCGAGTTCCCTGTCTGCTCCGAAAGTAAACTGGCCACGTCCGAAAAGCGCAGCGGTTGATTGCGAACCAGTTGTCCCTCGCGCTCTGCCAAGGCAATGCAAGCTTCGAGCCACGCGGCTGTGGGATGCGCCAATAACGCTGCTTCCGGGGCGTTCATATTCACCGGAGAAGCGACCGCCGATTTCAGCGCGTCAGGTTTGGGAACGCCGGGAAATGTTGCTGTCAGTGTTTCACGAACAACCGCTCCGGGCTTGAACGGCTTTCCGAAAAGTTGTTCCGCAACTTTGGCTACTTGCTGCTTCTGCTCTGCGATTGTTCCCGTCGAAATCATCGTCGCGGAGGTGCCGATGCAAACGACTGGATGTTTCGCACGCGACCGGATTCGGCGAATGAGCATCCCCACATCCGCCCCCTGACGACCGCGATACGTATGCAACTCATCAAAAATCAGGAATCGGACCTCATCATAAATTGCCTCTCGCAGATTTCGTTGCCCGCCACGCGTAAGGAGCAATTCCAGCATCATATAATTTGTCAGGAGAATGTGCGGTGGCTCAGCTTCCAAATCATCACGGCAGGTTTTGTCCTCCTGCCCCGTGAATTTCGCAAAGCGAATGGGAAATTTCTCCCCATGACGCGACTTGCTGTAATTGTCAGCGTAACGCCGGAGTTCCTCCTCCTGCGAATTCACCAGAGCGTTCAACGGATAAACAATCACTGCCGTCACTCCGTTCGGCATGGGGTTTCCAGACTTGAACAAGTGATCGAAAATGGCGGCGATGTAAGTGAGCGATTTTCCTGAGCCCGTGCCCGATGTGACAACAAAATCATTCCCGGCTGCTCCAAGTTGGATTGCCTCCAACTGGTGCTCGAACAATTCGTAGCCGCGAAACGCATCTCCCAATGGCGCGGCGAGAACTCCCGACCCCACGAGTTCTTCAATTCGACCAACCTTGGCGAAGGATGGATTAAATGTCAGCAGCGGCTCGGGCCACAATTTTCCCTCATCGAGGTGCTGCTCGACTCTCTTTCGCATCTCATCATCGGCAATGGAAACGAAACTGCGAATGTAATTCGCATAATCGCCCATAATCCCACGATGAACTTCAAAAATATCCATGAATTGCGTCCCTTGGAGGCTATCTGATGGAGACGAGGCCGACAATGCGCTTTATTCGCAAGCAAATCGAAGGGCGAATTCTGGACGCTGAACGATGCAGTATATGCGCGTGTTCACGCTCTTGTGATACGGGCGAATCATTAGGCAAAAGCGTGAAACTATTGACCTCAACAGCCATGACCAACGCGCGGTTTGCTGCATTCCACAGGGTTTCGGTCGCCCCTTGCCCCTCTCGACCAAACCTGTTTCACTCCGCAAATCGCGCGCTCGTCACGGGCTGGTATTGGGCAGAGCCGCAGTGGCGGCGTGCTTCCGTCGGGGGACGGCGGGCGGCGTTTCACTCCGGCTCCGTTCCGCTAGGCGCTCCTCGCCGCCTTCCGCTCCACTTTCCAGCCCGCCGTCCGCCGACCGAAGCCCGATTTAGCGAATTGCGCGGTTTCGAGGTTCATGGTATTGCTTTCTAAATTATGATGACGAACGCCATAGAATTCATTTGGGCGAACCTGCCAGCGCGTGTGCTTGAAGGAGGAAACCGATGAACACCCCGCCAGACTATGAAAAGAAATTTGCCGATTTCATCCGGCTTTGCTCAGAGGCCAAATCGAACGGCGCTGCGCAGGTCATGGTTGGGTATCCGTGGGTGCTTGGCGACACCTATGATGAATTGATCGAAAGTTTGTCCCGCCTGGCCGACGCGGGCTTGACGTTGCATATTGGCACGCGGAAAGACTGGCCCAGCCAAAATTAACCTGTCAGGGCGGGCAGGGCCACCGCCGCCGTTAGCACGGTTTTTTCCGCTTGGGGTGTTTGGTCGAAACTTTCAGCCGCAGCGAAGGGTCTAGTTTTTTCAAATCCAGTTTTGCCGGAAAGAGGTCCATGACCCCGACACCCAAAACCTTGGCCAAAAACAGCAGTTCACAATCTGGCGCGCGCCGGAATTGTGCCTCTAGTTTGGCGATGGATTCGCGGCTGACATCCCAGCCCTCGACCTGCAATCGGGCCGCAAACGCCTCTTGCGTCAAATTCTTGCGGCTGCGGAATTTCCGCACTTGGGGGCCGATTAAATTCAGGGGACTGGTCATCCAGCCATGGAAATTAAAGGGGCTGAAAAATGTTTTGTTCTTTTAAGAGAACAAAATTGACATTTGCACCGCGCCAATTGATGGTGGTATCAAGTCCACAACAACATTTTTGGCCATGCAGAACGCGGACAAAATGGGCATGAGGGGGCGGGGCGGAACAGCGCAAAAAGTCTTTCCCGCCGCGTTGAAAACTGATACTCTCTTGGCAGATAAGCCGCTGAGTTTTGTAAGGAAAACATTACAATTGCCTGAGGGGTTGCAGGTTATACCCAGCAGCAATTGTCAAAATTAACCTTATGAAAGAAGACTTGCATGGAAATTCAGAAAGCCATGAAAGCGAGCACGAACAGCTTATTCAGCGGCTGTTAAACGATCCCGCCAAAATGGAGACCATGGGCTGGCTCAAAAGCGAGCGGCCGGACGAGCGCCGAACGGTGGGCGCGTGCGGAACAAACGTGGATTCACTCGAATTCGTCCAGAAAATTTACGACTTGGGAGCCTTGGAAATTTTGGCCGTTAATATCCATCCCCACCCCAATGGCGCGGGCGAACAAACCGGAAAACTGGTTGTGACCCTTCCACAAAATCCAGAGCAACGAACCGCGATTTTCGAGTGGTGCCGGCTTCAAGGCGATTCTCTGGGTTTCACACCCGAATCAGACCAAGGCGAAAGCCACCTGTTTTTGCTGTTGGATTGAACGGGCCGCGTCAAGCATCGCTCTTTTGAACAGCGAGAAAGCCACCATGGGCGTCCACTATCAGAAGTCCGCTGCCATCGCCGCCGGTCAGCAAATCCGTCGAAACCGCGTCTCCGACCAGTTTTTCAATGGCATCCCTCATTGGCCGGGCACCCAGCTTGGGATGATAACCGCGCTGCACCAAAAAGGGCAGCACTGATTTGTCCAACGTGAGGGTAAATCCTTTGCCCCGCAAGAAGTCCAATTCATTTTCCAAAAGCAGTTTCGCGATTTCAAGCTGGTCGTCGTAACTCAGGCGGTTGAAGACCAGCTTCTCGGTGATCCGGGCGAACATTTCCGGGCGCAAGGATTGTTGGGCACGCGTGAGAACATGGCGCACCAACGTGCAGGAGCGGTTGGTCGCGCTGCATCATCTGGACGCGCCCTGGCGTCCCGCCGATGTCGAGCAGCGCGAGGGCCGAATCTTGCGCCAGGGCAATATTAACCAATCGGTGCAGATTCTGCGGTATGTGACCGAGGGCAGTTTTGATGCCTATATGTGGCAGACGCTGGAAACCAAGGCGAAATTCATCCATCAGGTGATGACCGGCGACACCCACATCCGGCACATCGAAGATATTGATTCGCGCGCGTTGACCTACGCCGAGGTCAAGGCCATCGCCTCCGGCAATCCTTTGGTCATTGAAAAAGCCTCGGTGGACGCGGAAATCACGCGGTTGACGCGCCTGCGCTCGCAGCATGGGGAGTCCCAATATCGCATCCGCACCCAGGCCCGGCATTTCAAGGAGGAAATGCCGGGGCTGGCGCAACGCATCGAGAATCTGAAAATTGACCTGACGGCGCGCCAGGACACGCGCGGTGACGCCTTTGAAATCGAGATTGCCAAAACGTTATACAAAGATCGTTCCATTGCCGGTGAACTCATCAATCGCATCGCGCAACGGGCGGCCGGCGGCACGGGGGAGCAGCCCATAGGTTTGTTCGCGGGATTTCAACTGTGCGCCCGCCCCACCTTTTTGCAACGGGTGGAAATCGTGCTCAAGGGAAAAAATCATTATGTCGCCAACGTTGCGGAAACCCCTTTGGGCACGATTCGGTCGGTGGAATACACCGCCCAGAACATGGAGGAAAAATTGCAGGGCTGGCAGCGGGATTTGGGCGAGGCGGAAAAGAATAGTCGTGAATTGGAAGCAAAAATCGGCCAGCCCTTTGAGCATGAATCCAAATTGCATTCCCTCGTGCTGCGTCAGCAGGAGTTGGAGAACGCGCTGGACATCACCAAAAATCAGGCGTCCAACGCCCTCTCTGCCGAGACTTCCACCGAGCCAGAAAACGCGCCCGCCCAAACGCTTGTCCCTCCCGCTGTCAAGGTTGAGAAAACGAGTCGAAAAGGGGTCGCGGTCACTTTTTGAGTCTCCGGAATGGGTGTAGTGACCCCGCCGACCTGCCGGCTTCGTGAATTGCCGCCTGCGATTGTACCGTTCCGTTGCGCCTGTCAAGGTATTGCTCGCCCCCCTCACCCCCTGCGCTCCACCTTGACAGTGCTCACTTCACGAAAGGCGGCTCTTAGGAATTCACGAAGCAAACCTTCAAGCTTTCGGCCCTTTTTTCTGATGCCAAAGCCAATCAAAAATTTGCATAACTTTCTCTCGTGATTTATGTTGCGACGAATCGCTCCTGATTGCGGCTTGGAGGCGCTGGTGATTTAAGCCTTTGGGTGATCGGCGGGATTCGCGTGCCGTGCCGTTCGTATGAAGGTGCAGAATATAGTAGGGCCGCAGGTAAGACGATTACGTTCCAAATGGGACTGGTCACAGGCGAAACTTGCCGTTCAACTGCAACTCAAGGGGCTTGATATTGGCCGGGAAGGCGTGGCTCAAATCGAGGGCCAGACGCATTGCGTCAAGGACAAGGATCTGCCGTATTTTGCCAGCGTTTTCGGTGTCCAACTCGTCGAGTTGTTCCCCCCGTTCCCCTCTGATAAGCCGGTCTATGATACGATGACGCGTCTCCTGCGAAATGGTGAAACGGAACCCCCTCCAAAAGTTGTAATGATATCATTACAACCCGGCCCTGCAATTCTGGTACATAAGGGCTAATATTATGAATACCCCGGCACAAGCCGAAGCCCCACCCGCCCCGAGCGTGGAACGATTGGCATATTCCATTGAGGAAGCCGCGGAAATGTTGGGGGTTCATTATTTCAGCGTGTACCGGCTGATTCAGCGGGGGAAATTGAAGCCGTGTCGCGCTTTGCGCGGGAAGTTGCTGGTGCCCCGCACGGAATTGATGCGTCTGTTGAAAACCGAATAGGAGGCCGCCATGTTAAAACGAAATGGAGAGGTTTGTCAGGCTGAAGTCCCGGATTATCCGGGCCGGCTCACCGCCACTGAAAAACGTGCCTATTCAGCCGCCGCCGCCAACGTTGAAGGCCATTTGCGTGACCTTGCGGAGGCGGCCCGGGCCTTGTCCGCCGTCGAAAAGCAAATCCCGCAATGGAAGGAGGAATTTAACGACACTTCCGCCGCGCCAATTCTTGGGGGAATGGATAAGCCAACCTCGGGTGACCAATGGCATGTCGTCAAAACCCTGGTCAAAACCAGCCGCAGTGAATTGCTGTTCTGCTCGCGGTCCTCGGACGAAGGCAGGGAATTCGCTGTCTTTGAGAAGTTCGATCCCAATTCCGCCTACGCCCAGGCTCAGGGAAATCCCGAATTGCTTCTGACCGGCGACAACGCCGTGGGCCTGTTGGAGGTTTACCTGGAAAGTGAACGCCGGATGCTTCAGTTGGTCAAACAGAACATTGAAGCTGCCGTGGAAGAATCGCTCACCGAGAAATTCCCCGGCGAGGACCACAGTCGGGTGGTCAGGGCCATCTCGGCACGCTGTGACAAGTGCATCTCCCCGAACGGGCAGGATGTTCACTCCCCCAGAACCAGCCCGAATGTGAGAATCCGCTTTTGAGGAAACGCCATTATGGCCGACTTCAACACCATGTTTCCACAGTTCTTGCAGCAGGCGTTGCAACTCAAAAGCCTGCTCACGCCGGTTGCCTATTTGCTGATCACTGGCGGATTAATTGCCGCCACAATCGCCGCCCATCAGAATCCCGCCGCAAATCTCCGAGTCTTGGGCAAGATGATCGTCCTCGTCAGTATCCTCGTTTATCTGCCAACGTGGGGCAATCAAATCGTCACGGTGGTGGATGACACGGTCACCAACACCCTGAATGTGAATCCCGCCCAAATTCAGGATCAGTATAAGGCGGCCCTTGAAATGAAAAAATCCGGCGATGCAAATAATCAAAGCTGGTGGGACAAGGTTGTCGAATGGCGGGCTTCCATGGTTGAGGCGTTGATGACGGTGGCCTTCACCTTGTTGGGTTGGATTGCGAGCGCCATCGTGTGGTGGGCCTACATTCTGCAAAATGCGATTCTGTTCATCGGCTACGCCTTGTCGCCCATTTTTATCGGAATACTGGCATTCCCTTCGGTGCAGGAAGTCGGCCGACGATACCTGCTGAACCTGCTGGGCGTCATGCTTTGGCCGCTCGGCTGGGGTGTCGCCGCCTTGGTCACCCAGGGCGTGCTTAACTTCATGACGGATCGATCCTTCTTGGACGCGTCGGTTGTTGCCGGAAACGATTTGTATTCCCTGCAAAACCTGATGGGTCTGGCTTTTCTTGGCATCTGGCTGATTTTCAGCACGATTGCCGCGCCGGTCATAATTCAAAAATCTATTATCAGCGGCAGTTCAGCAGGGGCGGACCTTTTCAGCGGCGCCTTTGCGGCGGGGCGGGCCGCCGCCGCCGCTGGGGCATCCACTTTTGCGGCAGCGGGTATGGGCAAGAGCGGGGTTGGATTGGTGCAAGCCGGTGTTGTGGCTGCCGCTGCCGCTGGCGAAACGCTTGCCGGAAGCGCTCTGAACAATGGTGGTTCGCTCGTGGGCTCACTTGCACAAATTAAGGCGTTTCAACAACCAGCGGGTGGTGCGCAATCCAAGGGTCGGCCGCAATTTCCTCAAAACGATCCAGCCGGCGACAAGACCGTTGAAGAACTTTTACGGAAAACTCGGAACCCGTATTCTTCGGGTTAATCCAATGCTTTTTTGCAAAAAATGTGGTAATGTTAGTCGTGGAATTTCTCGTGCCATTGTTTATTGGAACGCTCATTGCGGTATGGGCAGTCGCCGGATCGCGCTCAAAACAGCGGGGTGGCGTCTCTTATCTGCCGCCCGTCATTCCGCCCGAAATGAATCCACACCGCCCTCCGGAGATTTGGCAATACCGGCCAATGGATGAAATCGAACATGGTGCGGCGATAGAGCGGTACACAAACGATTCAGTTCATAACCCTTTTCCATTACCTCCGCCACCAGCATCCAACCAGTAAGGTGACAGTGGCAGAGGGGGGGCCAGGGGGATTCGTTTTTACAATTTGAAAAATTACCGGCTGGCAATGTCCTCATCGTTTTTCCTGTCCCCGCGTCAACAGATGGATATTCCATCGCAAGGCATGACCCGTTTTTCAATTGAAAGCAATGCGGGTAAATAGGGGCTTCATTCATAAACCCGAGAACTTCGAGTTGCGGGAATAAAAATCGAGAACATCACATTTTAGCCTCCGCCGCTGAAATGCGGATGCGCCCTTGGCAAAAGATCGGTTTTTGGTATTCTGTCTAAAATTTGTGCTCCCATAGCTCAAATGGATAGAGCAGCGGATTTCTAATCCGCGTATCCCGGTTCGATTCCGGGTGGGAGCGCCAATTTTCCACAAATTTCGCAAAAAAATCTTTCTATACTTTTTTCTATACTGACACCTGTTTTTTGGGCAAAAAGTGGCTAATGAAAATAAAAGCCGGAGCCTCGTAAAACCCTTGTGAATGTTGAATAATCTGCGATAGCTAATCAAAGTCAACGGTGGCAAAAATTGGATTTTTCGCTTAGAAGGCGGATGCTCTATCCAACTGAGCTACGGGCGCAGCCCCTCAACACTACCCGCCCCCCGCCCTTCACGCAAGCGCGCTGATTGCGCCTTGCCGTCCGCGGGCTGCACCAGATGGGCATTCATGGTTTTTCAAATTCGCCGGCGGTGGTGGGCGCGGTATTTCCGTGCCGCAGACTTCCCCGTCTGCCGCATCGCGGGTTTCCCAACCCGCCGACCGTTCGCCCGCCTGGCGCGCCCGCCCCACCGACAGTCCCGCCGGCTGGGAAACCCAATGCCAATAGGATTTGGCCCGCAATTTGAGCAATAATCACCAGGTTCAGCCCATCCGATCACTGACATCGTTGCCATTCTGTAAGCCGGCCGATCATTCTCCCTCTCCCGGGGGACAGGGCCGGGGTGAGGGCGTAAAGGGGTCGGTTCTTAAAGGGGTCGGTTCTTGAGATTGACATATTTGCGGCTGGTGATAGGTTTTGACC
>CAZUBG010000103.1:0-18384 GCA_964618545.1 uncultured Bifidobacteriaceae bacterium
GGGCGGCCAAGGTACCGATCCTGGTGGCGGTCAATAAAATTGACCACCCCAACGCCAACCCCATGAAAGTGCGCCAGCAGTTGCAGGACAAGGGACTGGTGCCGGATGACTGGGGCGGCGACACGATTTTTGTGGATGTTTCAGCCCTGACCAAACAAGGGGTGGACAAACTGCTGGAGATGATTTTGCTGCAGGCGGAACTGTTGGAACTCAAGGCCAACCCCAACCGCCGGGCAAAGGGCAACGTGATTGAATCCGGCGTGGAGCCAGGCGGCCCCACGGCCACGGTGCTGGTGCGCAAAGGCACCCTGAGAGTGGGCGAAATCCTATTGTGCGGGGAGTATTACGGCCGGGTGCGGGCGCTGATCAACGAAGAGGACAAGCGGCTCAAGGAAGCCGGACCGTCCGTCGCGGTGAAGGTGCTCGGTTTGAACGGGGTGCCCGATGCGGGCCAGGAATTCAGCGTGGTGGAGGATGAGAAAGCCGCGCGCGAACTGGCGGAACAACGGTTTCTGGAATCGAAGGCGCAGGGCCAGGAAGACAAAAAGGTCACGCTGGAAAACCTCTTTGCCACGCTGGCGGCCAATGAAAACAAGGTGCTCAAGGTGGTGGTCAAAGCCGACGCCCAGGGTTCAGTGGAGGCCATTGTCGAAGCCCTCAACAAGATTGACTCGGACAAGGTCTCGCTGGAAGTCATCCACAGTGACGTGGGCACCATCACGGAAAACGACGTGGCCCTGGCCTCCGCCTCGAGCGCGATCATCCTGGGTTTCCACACGCGCCTGGACAGCACCGCCGCCGAAAAGGCCAAACATGCGGGCGTGCAAATCAAGCTTTACGCGATCATTTACGAGTTGATTGACCAGGTCAAGGAAGCCATGGCCGGCCTGCTGGACCCGCTGGTCCGGGAAGTGATCATCGGCTCGGCGGAAATCCGCCAGGTGTTCGAATTGTCCAAGGGCGTGCCGGTGGCGGGCTGCATGATCAGCAGCGGCCGCATCGTCAAGGGCAAGGTGCGCGTGCGCCGCCGGAAGGATGTGATTTACGAAGGCATCACCCAGTCGCTGCGCCGGTTCCAGGACGAGGTCAACGAGGTCCGGGCGGGCATGGAATGCGGCATTCGCATTGAGGGTTACAGTGACTTTCAAGTGGGCGACGCCATCGAATGTTATTCCCTGGAAAAAGTGGCGGCCAAACTATGAGCCGGGAGCGTTTCCCGGCGGGTTGCCCAAGGCAATGATTCCCGCTTAAACCATTTAACTTTGTAAAGCCAATGTCCGGTGTCCGACATGAAAGGGTGCGCGAGCTGCTCAAGCGCGAAATTGGCGAGTCCATCCGCCGCGAATTCAATGTGAGCGAGGCGGGGCTGATCACGGTCAACGACGTGGATCCGGCGGGCGACCTGAAATCCGCCGTGGTTTTCATCAGCATCATGGGCGATGCCAGCCAGCAAAAGCGGGGGCTGCAACTGCTCAACGAGCACCGCATCCGCCTGCAGGCGCTGGTGGCGCGGGCGGTGGTTTTGAAGTACACGCCGCTGCTGAAATTTGTCCTTGATGATTCCATTGTGCGCGGCAACCGGGTTTTGAAGATCATGGAGGAACTGGAACAATCCGATCCGCCCGCCAACGGCCCGAAGTCAGCGTGAAAAGCCATCCCAAAGTCATTGACCGAATCCTCGAGGCGCTACGCGAGCACCAAACGTTTTGCATCGTCGGCCACGTTCGTCCGGACGGGGATTGCATCGGCTCGCAACTGGGCCTGGCCATGGCCCTGCAAAATGAAGGCAAGCAGGTGGTTTGTTGGAATGAGGACGCCGCCCCCGCCAAATTAAAATTTCTGGACCCGGAGGGCCGGTTTCAAAAACCGCGGCACGGGGAAAGTTTTGACTGCGTGATCGCCGTGGATTGCGCGAGTTTTGAACGGCTGGGCAAGGCGGGGGAATGCACCGGTGAGCGCAAGCTGCTCATCAACATTGACCATCACGAAAGCAACACCCGGTATGGCGACATCAATTGGGTTTCCGCGCGGGAACCGTCCTCCGGCGAGTTGATTTACCGGCTGCTCAAAATCGCGCGCTGGCCGATCACGCGCCCGATGGCGGACAATCTGTTCACCGCCATCTCCACGGACACGGGGTCGTTTCAATACGCGTCCACCCGTCCGGGAACGTTCCACACCGCAGCCGAACTGGTCACGCGCGGGGCGAACCTGGCGAAAATCTGCGACGAGGTTTACCAGTCCTATTCCCTGTCGCGCGTGCGGCTGCTCAAACACGTTTACAACAAATTCCGGCTGGCGCAGAACGACCAGATCGCGTGGTTCTGGCTGAAAAAAGCCGACTTTTCACGCACGGGCGCGGTGAGCAATGATTCGGAAGGTCTGATTGATCACATCCGGGCGATTGAACCGGTGGTGGTGGCGTGCGTCTTCGAGGAAATCGGGCCGGACGTGACGCGCGTCAGCCTGCGATCCAAAAGCGCCCAAATCAATGTGAACGAGATTTTGGCGCAATTCGGCGGCGGCGGCCATCCGGCGGCGGCCGGGGCGCGCATCACCGGCCGGCCGCTGACGGTGCAACGGAAGGTCATTGCCGCCTTGAAAAAAGCCTTGAAGGACGTGAAATAACATTCATGCAAGAATTCAGCCCACTCGACGGAGCCCTGTTGATTGACAAGCCCGCCGGGCCGACCTCCCACGACGTGGTGGATGCCATCCGCCGCCGGTTCGGCCTCAAAAAAGTCGGCCACTGCGGCACACTGGACCCGAATGCGACCGGGCTGCTGATCATCGTGCTGGGCCGCGCCACCAAGTTGTCCGAACGCCTGATGGGGGATGACAAAGTGTATGAGGGCACCATGAAATTTGGGGAAACCACGGCCAGCCATGATGCGGACGGGGAAATCACGGCCACCCGTCCCGTCCCGCCGCTGACCCTGGAACAATTGAACATGGAAGCCGCCCCGTTCATTGGCGATCAACTGCAAACGCCGCCGATGGTTTCGGCGATCAAGAAAGACGGAGTGCCGCTCTACAAACTGGCCCGCCTCGGAATTGAGGTGCCCCGCGAGCCCAGACTGGTGCATATTTACAGTTTTCGCTTCACGACGTGTGAGTCTCCGCTGGCCGAATTCTGCGTGGCCTGCACGAAAGGCACTTACATTCGCAGTCTGGCGAATGATTTGGGGGAAAAGCTGGGTTGCGGGGCACATCTGACCGCCCTCCGCCGAACGGCTTCAGGAAAATTTGACGTGGCGAATGCCCTGACCCTGGACGCGGCCCTAAAGCTGACCGAGGCGGAACTGGCAAAGCAAGTGATTCCTTTTCTGAAGCTGGCGATTGGCGGGTAACCCATGAAAATCATCGGCGCGGCCAAAGAATTAAAACCGGACGGGCGCAAGGTGTGTCTGGCGATCGGGGTTTTCGACGGCGTGCATCTCGGTCACCAACAAATCCTCAGGCAAACCATCACGGACGCGCGCCGGCAGGAGGGCTTGGCGCTGGCGCTGACCTTCGACCGGCACCCGAGCGCGGTGGTTGCCCCCGGGCACGAGCCCAGCCTGATCTACACGCTGTCCCAAAAGCTTCGAGCGCTGGCCTCGCTGGGTGCGGATGCCGCCCTGGTCATCCCCTTTGACCAGGAATTCAGCCGGCAAACCGGCGGTGAATTCATCCACCGGCTGGCCCGTGACCTGGGCCAAATCCACAGCATCTGTGTGGGACGGGATTTTGTCTTTGGCTGGCAGCGCAGCGGCCATGTGGACTTATTGAAAACCCTGGGGGCCGAACTGCAGTTTACGGTTCACGGACTGGCGGCCGTTTCGCTGGACGGACAGGTGGTCAGCAGCACGCGCATTCGCAAAACCATCCGGGCCGGCAAGCTGGAGGCCACCAGTCAGATGTTGGGACGGCCCTATGCCGTGTGCGGAAAGATCGTGGAAGGCGACCGGTTGGGGAGGAAACTGGGGTTTCCGACGGCGAATTTGGAAACCGCCGGTTTGTGTCTGCCCCCCAACGGCGTTTATGCCGGTCTGACGCGGCTGGGAGACCGGACTTACCGCGTGGCCCTGAACATTGGCCGCCGCCCCACCCTCCTCTCTCCCGCACCGGTTTTCAGGGTGGAAGCCCACCTGCTGGATTTTACGGGCGATTTGTACGGTCGGGAACTGGAAATTGAGGTGGGCGAGCGGCTGCGGGATGAAAAAAAATTTGACACCACCCTCCAATTGAGCGAGCAAATCTCCCGGGATTTGCAGGCGGTGCGGGAAAAAACCGGTTTCCCGATCAGCTTAAACCGTTGATCGGCAGAATGTTGCATTATTGTAACAGGAGCCTGCCCAGCCTGGTTCGAAGACGGGCACAACTGATGGGGACGGACTCCAAACACCTTGGAAAGTTACGATTATGCTTGAAATTACGGCCAGCCGGCCTAAAATGACTTCCGCGTAGGTCTTCTGGTGTTCGTGTGTTCGAAGTTTCCAAGATTCACTGCAAGTGGACACGATTGAACATTATACAGGCAGCGCTTTCGCCAGGCAGAGTCGTCCGTAATTTCTCTGAACCAAAGCGTTGTTTTTAGGTCTCATAATTTATGTCGAATAGAAAATCAACGGCGCCCAAAAGTGCGTCGGTCGCAGGCAAGCGCAATGGGGAAAAGAAAACTGAAGCCAAATTACCCACGCCGCGCAAGCGTTTTGTCATTTCCAGCAAGGCCGCCAAACCCTTGGAACCCGCTCATAATGACAAGAAACCGGCGGCGGTCAGCCAACCGGCGGCCCAGAAATCACCCGCCAGTGCGTCCCTCAGCACGCCTTCGGCGACCTCGTCGGTGGATATGACGGAGACCATCAAGACGCTGCTGCACCTGGCCCAGGAACATGGATACATCACCTATGATGACGTCAACGACGTGCTGCCGGACAACCTGAATCCGGATGATTTGGACGTGCTGCTGTCCAAATTGCGCGGAATGGACGTGGAAATTGTCATTGACCAGGCCGAGGCCGAACGGGCGGAACGCACCAAACAGCCCGAACAACCGGCACAGGCGGAGGACGAGGAGGATTCGCGCCTGGAGATACTGGACGATCCGGTTCGCATGTACATGAATCAAATGGGCAAAGTGCCCCTGCTGACCCGCGAACAGGAAGTCGAGATTTGCAAGCGCATTGAAGAGGCGGAGATCGCGATGAAGACCATCGTTTACTGCCTGGGCTTCACGGCCAAGGAACACATCGCCATTGCGGAAAAACTATTGTCCGAACCGCCCAAAGAACGATTTGACCGGGTCATCGTGGACAAAAAGGTGGCCAACCGGGACGGACATTTGCGGGATCTCCGCAAGCTGATCAAAAAGGTGCGCGCATTTGATCAAAAAGTGGACGAGACCTATGCGGCCTGGCAGAAGGCCCAGCACAAAAGCCGCAAGGAGGAACTCCAGCAGGAACTCAAGAAAATGAGCCTGAAACTCCAGGATTACTTTGCGAAGTTTTTTTACAAGCAGAAAGTCGTCGAGGAAATGATCGTTGTGGCCGGCAACATCCATGAGAAATTTCAAGCCAGCGTGCGCCACCTTCAGGAACTGGAAACGCAGCATGCGCACCGCCCGGCCGGCGACCGCAAGGCGGCCACCGACGCCGAAAACGCGAAAATTCAAACGCTCGAACAATTCGTGCGGATGCCGCGCGAGGATTTCCAGAAGTCATTCGTCGAATTAAAATCAGCGGCGGAACGCGGCTTGAAGGCCAAAACCCACATGGCGGAGGCCAACCTGCGCCTAGTGGTTTCCGTGGCCAAAAAATACACCAACCGCGGCCAGTCCTTTCTGGACTTGATCCAGGAGGGCAACATCGGCCTGATGAAAGGGGTTGAGAAGTTTGAATACCGCCGGGGCTACAAATTCTCCACCTACGCCATCTGGTGGATCCGCCAGGCGATCACGCGCAGCATTGCGGACCAGGCGCGCACCATCCGTATTCCCGTGCACATGATTGAAATCATGAACAAACTCTGGCGGGCACAAAAACAACTCACCCAGGAAATGGGCCGGGAACCCTCGCCCGAGGAACTGGCGGATGAAATGCACATGCCCGTCGCACGCATTCATGCCCTGCTCAAAATGGCCCAACAGCCCGTCTCCCTGCACGCCCCCGTGGGCGATGACGGCGATGTGAGTGTCGGCGATTTCATCGAGGACAAGTCGGCCGAAAACCCCTCCGACGTCACCAGTTACAGTCTGCTGAGGGAAAAACTCAGCGACGTCCTGACCACGCTCACCGAACGCGAACGCAAGATTCTGGAAATGCGCTTTGGTTTGCTCGACGGCTATGAGCGCACGCTCGAAGAGATTGGCAAGATGTACAATGTGACCCGCGAACGCATCCGGCAAATCGAGGCGAAGGCCCTGCGCAAACTGCGCCATCCCACCCGGGTGCGCCATTTGCAGGGCTTTTTGGAAACCGCCGAACCGGCCTGAGCCTCGGGCCAATCGCCGGTCGGAACCCGATCCCATCCCTCCCGGCGTCCCACCACGCCGGGAGGGTTGATGTTTGGCGGGGCCGGCCGCACGAACGGAAAAAACAGCCTTTCATTAAATGGTCAGCCAGATTCTTCCGGCCGGGGAATTCATGCATCTCAGGGCCAAATCCGGCGCCAGCCTCACCCTTGCACATTTTCCTTTAGTTTTACCCATAATCCGCCGATGATCCAACCGTCGGTCAATGTCAATCATTGGCGGATCGAAACGTCTCGCCACTTCATCGGGCGAGACTCGCAAACGGATGTGCATTATCGGCTTTCAAATCGCAGGCAAATAGAACCAGCCGGATGCCGGAGGTGGAACCTTGTCAGGTTCCCATCGGCGTTCTGGATGGTGGTGTGTTTTCAACTTTTGCTCATCGGCCGCGCGCTGGCCTTGGATCCAGCCAAGGATCTCACCCAATTTAATTGCCAGACTTGGAGCCGCCAGAATGGACTGATGGTGAACGGCGTTAATGCCATTGCCCAGGCGGAGGATGGCTATTTATGGCTCGGCACCTCGTCCGGGCTGATTCGTTATGACGGGCTGAGTTTCACCACGACCCATCCCCCCCGGTCGGGCAACACCATCGTCACCCGTCTGATCAGCGCCCGCCATGGCGGCTTGTGGGTGGGGTTGGACCAGCATGGCTTCACTTTTTACAACGGACAGGCTTGGTCCGACCGGGCATCAGGGTCACCGACCCCCTCCAACCTGAACCCCCAATGCCTCCAGGAAGACAAGGATGGCACGCTCTGGGTCGTGGCCGATCAGGCGTTGGCCCGGGTCACTCCGGAAGGTAAATATCAAGAGGTGGCGGCCATTGCCGGAGATCAAGCCACTTGTGGCTTCAAGGATTCGCAGGGACGGCTGTGGTATGGCACGGCCGACCATGGGGCGTTTTACTGGCTGGGCGGAACCATTCACCAGCTGAACGCCCCCGAATTGGAGGACTCCATGACCCTGGCCATCACCGAAGATCATGATGGCAACCTCTGGATCGGCACAAGCACCGGACTGTTTGGTTATGACGCAAATCTGACACGGAAAACAACACCCGCCCTGTCTGCGGAAATACGCACCCTGCTGGTGGACCAGCAGGGGGTTTTGTGGATTGGCACCAGCAGTCAGGGATTGGTGCGAGATCGCAACGGAAAGTTGGATTTTTTCAAGAAAGGCGACGGCTTGGCGGACAATCGGGTCAATTCCCTGGCGGAAGACCGCGAAGGCAGCCTTTGGATTGGCACGCACAACGGCGTCAGCCAGCTTGCCGATGTCAAGCTGCCCACCTATCTCCCGTCAAAAAATCCGGATTCCCAGAACATTTTGTCGGTTTATGCCTCACGCCAGGGTGGGGTTTGGGTTGGCACCACCGTCGGGCTCACTTACTTGGACGACAACCGCAAAACTTACGGGATGGAAACAGGCCTCTCGAGCCGCCTGATCAAACGTGTGCTGGAGGCTGACAATGGCGATCTGTACCTCGCCTGCGGAAACCGGTATTTGAATGTGCTTTCAGGAGGAACCGTCATCGCCAAATATGACGCCACCAATATGGTGGTGGGCCTGGTCCAGGATCGCAGGGGGGTGGTCGTCTCCGTGGGCGGCTATTTGTTTCGCGCGGGGACAAACTATTTCACCCCTTATGCCTTCACCAATAACAGACCTCCGCCACTGGGTTGGATCTTCAACCTGGCTCCAGGCCGGGACGGCGTGATCTGGGTCGCTTCCGTCAACGGCATTGCCCGCGTCAAGGACGGCGCCTTTCTCCAGTGGACGACGGCGCAAGGGCTTTCGGACAACCGGGTCGGAAGCATTTGTGAAGACAGCGACGGCGTGGTCTGGGCGGGTCTCTCCACGGGGATTGCCCGGCTCAAAAACAACCGGATTTGCTGCATCAGCGAAGACAACGGTTTGTTCGACAACAATGTCCTGGCCATCGTTCCGGATGACTTGGGAAATCTCTGGGTCAACGCCGGGCGGGGAATCTTCTGCGTCTCCCGGCAAAGCCTCAACGACTTTGCCGATGGCCGCACCCGGCGCGTCGAATGCACGCCGTATAACGGTTTGGAATCAGTCAGGCCGGCGGACAAAACCGACCAGGAACAGGTCGGCTGCAAAACCCCGGATGGACGGATTTGGTTTCCCAATGCCAACGGCGTGGTGGCGGTTAACCCCCGGCAAATCCCCATCAACCAGGTCATCCCGCCGGTGCACCTCCTCAGCATTCGCGCCAACGGGCGCGAGTATCCCCTGACCCGCGCCATCGAGGTGCCGCCCGGCGATGGCGAACTGGAGGTGGGATTCACCGCGCTGAGTTTTATCGCACCGCAAAAAGTCCGCTTCCGTTACCAATTGGAAGGGTTTGACCGGAACTGGGTGGAGGCCGAATCCCGCCGGCTCGCCTTTTACGCCAATCTCAAGCCGGGACATTACACCTTCCACGTCATTGCCGCCAATGCCGATGGCATCTGGAACCAGGCCGGCGATGCCGTCGTCATCGAATTCCGTCCCCATTTTTATCAGACGGGCTGGTTCTATTGCGTCAGCGGCGGGCTGTTCATCTCCGTCCTGGTCGGGGGCTACGGCGGGTACGTCCGGCGGATGAAACGCAAGGAACAGCAGTTGCGGGAATCACGCGACCGGCTGGAAGCAGAAGTCAACCAGCGCACGGCGGAACTTGCCTACGAGCGCGACTTGCTCCGCGGTCTGCTCGACCATGCCCCGGATCAAATCTATTTCAAGGATGCCAAGTCCCGCTTTATCAGGACCAGTAAATCCCAGGCGGAAAACTTTGGCGTGAAGGATCCCGGGGCGTTGCTGGGCAAAACGGATTTTGACTTCTTCACCGAGGAACACGCCCAGCCCGCCTATGAAGACGAACAACAAATCATCCGCACCGGGCGGCCCATCACCGGCAAGATCGAAAAGGAGACCTGGCCCGACGGCCGCGTGTCCTGGGTGCTCACCAACAAAATGCCCTTGCGCGACCATGAGGGCCGCATCATCGGCACGTTGGGGATTTCCAAGGACATCACCCCCCTCAAACGCACGGAGTTGGAACTGGCGTATGAGCGGGACTTATTAAAGGCCTTGATGGAGAACTCTCCCGATCATGTTTATTTCAAGGATTCCCAGTCTCGTTTCATCAAGTCCAGCAACGCTCAGGCCAGGCAATTTGGCATGAAATCCGCCGAAGCCGTGACGGGTAAAACCGATTTTGACTTCTTCTCCAAGGAACATGCCCGGATGGCCTATGAAGACGAACAGCAAATCATCCGCACCGGCCAGCCCATCACCGGCAAGGTGGAGAGGGAGACCTGGCCCGACGGCCGGGTCTCCTGGGTGCTCACCACCAAAATGGTGCTGCGCAACAAGGACAACCAAATCATCGGCACCTTTGGAATCTCCAAGGATGTCACCTCCCTCAAGCAAACCGAGATGGAACTGGCTTACGAGCGCGACTTGTTGCGCTCCCTGTTGGATCATTCACCCGACTCCATCTTTTTCAAGGATCTGCAATCCCGCTGGGTGAAAGTCAGCCGGTCTGAGGTCGCCAACCTGCTCAAAATCGCCCTTAGCCGTCACCTCGCCGCCCATCCCGGCGAACCGCATGACGACTTGCCGCCGCACTTGCAAAACCTGGATCAGTTTCACAATTACCTCATCGGGAAAACCGATGCGGACATCTATGGCCCCGAGCGGGCCAGGGTCTTCAGCCAGGATGAACAGGAGATTTTCCGGACCGGCCGTCCGATCATCGGAAAATTGGAACAGACGATTTTTCCGGATGGCAGCGCCGTCTGGTACCTGACCACCAAGGTTCCCTGGCACAACAAGAACGGCGAGATCATTGGCACCTTCGGCACTTCCAGGGACATCACCGAGCTAAAGCAGGCCGAAGCCAAAATCGAGGAGGTGCACAAACAATTGCTTGAAACGTCCCGGCTGGCCGGCATGGCGGAAGTGGCCACCAATGTCCTCCACAATATTGGCAACGTCCTGAACAGCGTCAATGTCTCCGCCACCCTCGTGCTGGACAATACGAAAAAATCAAAGCTCCCCTGGCTTGCCAAAACGGTCGGCTTATTGGAGGAACACCACGCTGACCTCGGCGCTTTCCTGACCGCCGACCCCAAAGGCCGGCAGTTGCCGGCTTTTTTGAGCCAGCTCGCGGGCCAGTTGACTCGTGAACGGGAGGAAATCCTCAACGAACTGGAACTGCTCCGCCAAAACATCGAACACATCAAGGAAGTGGTGGCCATGCAGCAGAATTACGCCAAAATTTCCGGAGTCACCGAAACCATTCAACTCTCGGCCCTGGTCGAAGACGCCCTGCGCATGAACATTGGCGCCCTCGACCGCCATCAAATCGAACTGGTGCGCGACTACCACGAGCTGCCGCTCATCACCGTCGAACGCCACAAGATCCTGCAGATCCTCGTCAACCTGATCCGCAACGCCAAATATGCCTGCGACGACTCGGGCCGCGAGGATAAAAAAATCACGATCCTGTTGTCGGCCGCCGAAAACGGAGTCCGCTGTGACATTACCGACAACGGCATTGGCATTCCGCCTGAAAACCTGACCCGCATCTTTGATCATGGTTTTACCACCCGCAAAGGCGGACACGGTTTTGGTTTGCACAGCGGGGCCCTCACCGCCAGGGAACTGGGCGGCTCCCTGACCGTCCGCAGCGAGGGACTGGGCCACGGGGCCACCTTCACCCTGAATCTGCCATTGCAACACAATCCAGACGCTCCGATCATTAGCCAGCCATGAACCGACCCGGCCAATCCCCCGTTTTTTTCCGAAATGGATCCCGGCGGAACCTCGCCTTGGACCAGGCGCTTCGCTGTGCGTTCCTGACCGTCGTGGCGGGGCTGGTTCTCCTCCTGCCAGGCCGCGGCTTCGCCCTCGATCCGGCCAGGTCTGTCTTCCAATATAATTGCCTCAACTGGACACGCCAGAACGGCCTGCCCACCGACAAGGTCAGCACGATTACTCAAACCAAGAACGGCTATCTGTGGCTGGGCACGCAGAATGGGTTGGTCCGTTTTGACGGGGCGGAATTCAAAGTAATCCCGATTAATCTCCCTTCGGCGCAGGGTCAGGACGTCAAACGACTCATCACCTCCAGCGATGGCTTGATCCGGTTTGCCATCAATCATGGTGGATTTGGCGGCTACGACGGTCAAAAATTTTCCCCGCTGGGCGACGACCGGTGGTCCCGGCCGGGCATGGACGCCGACACCATTATGGAGGCGCGCGATGGGGCCATCTGGACCGGGGCGGATTTGGGAACCGGCCGCTGGGTGGAGGACAACCCCGCCGGAAGCTTCTTCCACAATACCACCAACGCCGGCATTGCCCTCTCGTTTTGCCAGGATGCCTCCGGTCGCATCTGGCAGGGAACTCCGGAACACGGTTTATTTTGTTGGACCGATGGGAAACCCGTTCCGGTCCCCAGCCGCATCCTGGCGAAAAAGGTGATTTCCGCCCTGGCGGCGGATGGCCAGGGCCGGCTCTGGGTGGGTACGGATGTCGGTTTGTGGTGTTACACTCAGGGCAGGATGGGCGAAAGCCCGCTTCCGGAATCCGAAGTCAAAGCCCTGCTCGTGGACCGGCACGGCATCCTCTGGCTGGCCACCTCCGGGCAAGGACTGGGCCGCTGCGCAAATGGTGTGTTCACCTTCCTGACCAAGGCCGACGGACTGGGGAGTGACTATCTCACCTCGCTGTTTGAAGACGCCGAAGGCAGCCTTTGGATCGGCACCCGGGATGGATTAAGTCAGTTGACCGACGTGAAATTCCCGATCTACTCAAACAAGGAGGGACTCGGCCAGGGATCGGGCCATATGGTGACCGCCTCCAAAAACGGCGGGCTGTGGATCAGCACCGATCTCGGCTTCACCCACTTTGACGGCCGGACCGCCACCAATTATCTCCCGCCCGCCCTGTCGCCCAGTCGCTATGTCAAACTGGTTTTCGAAGCCGCCAATGGCGATGTCTGCACCGAAGATGGGGATAAAAACATCAGTGTCTTTTCCGGCAACCGCCTGCTGGCCCGCTATCCCTGCCCGGACTGGGCCACCGCGTTTGCGGAGGATGCCACCAGCCTGCTGGTGTCCGTGGGCACGGGTGACTCCCTGTTTCGGATTCAAAACGGGAAACTCAAACACTACCAATACAAGGATGGCCTGCCGCCCGATTATTATTGGATCAATAATCTGTGCGTCGCAAAAGATGGCGCCATCTGGGTCGCCAGCAAAAACGGCCTCTTCCGTCTCCAAGATGGATGGGTCAGGCATTGGTCCGCCTCCGACGGCCTTTCCGGCGATCTGGTGCAGTGGATTTGCGAGGACGTGGACGGGAGCCTCTGGGCCGGGCTGACCACGGGCATTGCCCGCCTCAAAAACGGACAAATCAAAAACATCAGACTGGAGAACGGACTGGCTGATAATTTGATTTATGCCATCGTGCCCGACGACTGCGGCTCCTTCTGGTTCGATTCCGGGCGCGGCATTTTCCGGGTCAGCCGCCAGCGGCTGAATGATTTCGCCGACGGCAAAACCAACCAGATTGAATGTGAATTGTTTAATGGATTGGAGGCAGTCAAGTCCACCGGCCGCACCGACCAGGAATTTTCCGGCTGCAAAACGTTGGATGGGCGTGTCTGGTTTCCCAGTCCCTGGGGTGTGGTGATGATTGACCCGGCGCACCTCCCCACCAATCTGGTCGCGCCCCCGGTCCATATTGATCAGGTGCTGGCCAACCGCCGGCCCGTGGCCGCAGGCAAAGACATCGTAGTTCCCCCCGGCCCGGGCGAGTTGGAGATCCACTTCACCGGGTTGAGTTTCATCCCGCCGCAAAACATCCGGTTCCGCTACCAACTCGAGGGTTGGGACAAAGGCTGGGTCGAGGCTGGAAACCGGCACGAAGCCTCCTACTCCAATCTCAAGCCCGGCCGCTACTCCTTCCAGGTCATCGCCGCCAACGCCGACGGGGTTTGGAACCTGACCGGTGACTCCCTCAAGTTTGACTTCCGCCCGTTCTTTCATCAAACCATCTGGTTTTATCTGCTGGGCGTCTGGCTGGCCCTGGCCATCCTGGCCATCCTCTATGCCTGGCGCACGCGCCGCCTGCACCTCAAGCAGCAGGCCTTGCAGCAATCCCGCGACCAGCTCGAAGCCGAAGTCAACCATCGGACGACCCAGTTGGCCACGGCCAATGCGTCGCTCCAGCACGAAGTGGAGGAACACCGCCGCACCGGTGCGCTCCTGGCCCGGCGAACCCAACTGCTCGAAAACGAAATCACCGAACGCGAACGGATGCAACACGAAATCGAAAGTGTGCACCGGCGTCTGCTGGAGATTTCCCGGCAGGCCGGCATGGCCGAAGTCGCCACCAACGTGCTCCACAACATCGGCAACGTCCTCAACAGCGTCAACGTTTCAGCCACCCTGGTGGTGGACAACGTCAGGAACTCCAAGGTTTCTTATGTGGGCAAAGTTGTCGCCCTGCTGGACGAACACGCCGCCGAGTTGGGGGCCTTCATGACCGTTGACCCCAAAGGGCGGCAGTTGCCCGGCTTTTTAAGCCAGTTGGCCGGACAATTACTCAACGAACAGCAGCAGGCGGTCAAGGAACTTGAATCCCTCCGCCAAAATATCGAACACATCAAGGACATCGTCGCCATGCAACAGGGCTACGCCAGGATTTCCGGCGTCACCGAGACCGTCAGGCTCTCCGACCTGGTCGAGGACGCCCTGGCCATGAATGCCGGCGCGCTCACCCAGCAGGGAATCGAACTCGTCCGGGAATACGCGGCGATCCCCCCCATCTCCATCGAAAAACACAAGGTGTTGCAGATTCTGGTCAACCTGATCAGCAACGCCCGCCATGCCTGTGACGATTCAGGCCGCCCGGACAAAGTCATCCGGCTCCAAGTCGCCCGGAACGACTTCGGCCAGCAAATCGCCATTCAGGACAATGGCGTCGGCATTCCCTCTGAAAACCTCACCCGCATTTTTAGTCACGGCTTCACCACCCGCAAAAGCGGCCATGGCTTTGGCCTGCACAGCGGCGCTCTGACCGCCCGCGAAGTCGGCGGCACTCTGACCGTGTTCAGCCAGGGTCCGGGTCAGGGAGCCACCTTCACCCTGACCCTCCCGTTGCAACCTCCCGGGACCAACTCATGAACTCTCCCCATCCTCCCAAAAATGACCGCGTCCTGGTGATTGATGACAACCAGGCCATTCGCGCCGACTTTAAAAAAATCCTGCAGCCCGCCGACCAGCGCACCACCGGACTGGACACCGCCGGAGCGGAGCTGTTTGGTGAATCCCCGGACCAATTTCGTTCCGCCGGCTTTGCGCTGGATGCGGCGCCCAGCGGCGAGGAGGGGCTTGCCCTGGTTCAGGCCGCCCGGGCCAAGGGTCAGCCCTACGCCCTCGCTTTTGTGGATGTCCGCATGGCCCCCGGCTGGGACGGCATTGAAACCACCGCCCGCATCTTTCAATGCGATCCCGACATCCAGATCATCATTTGCACCGCCTATTCCGATTATTCCTGGGAGGAAATCATCACCAAACTCGGTCAAAGCGACCGCCTCGTCATCCTCAAAAAGCCTTTTGATCCCATTGAAGTCCTGCAACTGGCCCATTCGCTGTCCGGAAAATGGGAGCTCGGCCAAAAAGTCCGCTCCCGCCTGGACGAACTCGAGGTCATCGTCGCCACCCGGACCAGCGAACTCCAAGCCGCCAACGACCAACTGAAAACCGAACTGGCCGAACGCGCCCGCACCGAAGAGTTCCTGCGGCAATCTCAAAAAATGGACGCCGTGGGCCGGCTGGCCGGCGGCATCGCCCATGATTTCAACAACCTCCTCACCGTCATCCGCGGGTTTGTCCAATGCCTGACCTCGGAAATGCATCCGAATGCCACGGTGACCGAGGCCCTCCATGAAATTGACGCCGCCGCCGAGCGCGCCGCCAAACTGACCGCGCAAATGCTGATGTTCAGTCACAAAAAGCAGTTGCAGCTCCAGTCCGTCAATCTCAACGAGATCGTCGCCCAATTCGGCGGCATGCTCATGCGGTCGCTCGGCGAGGGCATCACCCAAATCGCGGCCGAATACAATCAGGCCATGCAGAGCGGCATGCTCCTGCGCTCCCTCGGCGAGGACATCATTTTGGAAATTCAGACCGGCAACACCCCCCTGCCCGTCCGGGCGGACCCCGTGATGATTGAGCTGGTCGTCCTCAACCTGGCCCTCAACGCCCGCGACGCCATGCCCCATGGCGGACGCCTGGTGATCATCACCAGCATGCTGGACATCAAGGAGGAGGACTGCCGTCGCAACGCCCGGGCCCGCCCGGGGAAATTTGCCTGCATCAATGTTGAAGACACCGGCTGCGGCATCACCCCGGACGCCCTCCCGCACCTGTTTGAACCCTTCTTCACCACCAAGGAAGCCGGCCAGGGGGCCGGCTTGGGGCTCGCCTCCGCCTACGGCATCGTAAAACAGCACGAAGGTTGGATTGAAGTCGAAAGTGAACCCGACCACGGTTCCCGCTTTAAGGTTTTTCTGCCCTTCGAGGTTAAAAAGGCCGTCTCCGCCACCACGCTCCGGTTGGTCCGGCCCACGACGGGCGGCAAGGAAACCATCCTCATCGTAGAGGACGAACCCCCGCTGCGCCATCTGGCCAAGATGTGGCTGGAACGCCAGGGCTACCGCATTTACGAAGCCGCCACCGGCGTCGAGGCCCTCGCCGTCTGGGAATCGCACGCGGCCGAGATTGACCTGCTCCTGACCGACATGATGATGCCCGGCGGCGTTTCCGGCCGCGAACTGGCCGAACGGCTGCTCCAGAAGAAAAGCGATCTCAAGGTCATCTACACCACCGGTTACAGTCCGGATGCCTTCAGCCAGCAACTGGAACTGCAGGAGGGCGTCAACTTTTTGGGCAAGCCCTACCATCCCAGCAAGCTCACCGAAACCGTCCGGCGGCGTCTGGATGACCAGTATTGATGGTCTCTTTTCCTCAGTGCCCCGGCATCCAAGGACGCTTCCCGGCCCCAGGCGCTTCAAACCGTCCGGCGGCCCCAACCCCGGCGCCATGGCCCGTCTGCCCCCGCCCCCCCCCCGGTTCCCAATCCTTTGGCTATCGCCGGAACCCCGGTTGTATTAGGCTGGGCCGCAGGTCATGACCGGCACCCGGTTAATCATTGCGTTGCTGCTGTTGCTGCCCCTGCTGCCGGGGGCCGCCCGCGCCGGCTATCAGCCCGCCACCATCACCCCGCCCCCGCCCCTGCGGGAATTTCGCGGCGCCTGGCTCTCCACCATCGCCTCCGATGCCTGGCCCTCCAAACCCGGCCTGCCCGTGGTCCGGCAACAAGCCGAACTCCTCGCCTTGATGAACCACGCCGCCCGCCTCAAGCTCAACGCCATTATCTTTCAAGTGCGCCCCTCCGCCGACGCCTTTTACGCCTCCTCCTTCGAACCCTGGTCCGAAAATCTCATGGGCCGCATGGGCCAGCCGCCCTCGCCCTATTACGATCCGCTCGCCCTCGCCATCGCCGAAGCCCACCAGCGCGGCATGGAATTGCACGCCTGGTTCAATCCCTTCCGCGCCCTCCACGCCAATGCCAGATCCCTGCCTTCTCCCGGCCACATCACCCGCACCCATCCCGAACTCGTGCTCCGCTATGGAGACCAATTGTGGCTCGACCCCGGCGAACCCGCCGTCCGCGACCTTGTCCTGAAAGTCGTCCTCGACGTCGTCAACCGCTACGATGTGGATGGCATCCAGTTCGACGATTATTTCTACCCCGACCCCGTGAAAGACGCCCGCGGACAACCCGTGGATTTCCCCGACCTGGCCACCTGGCGCAAATATGGCAACGGTCTGGACCGCGCCACCTGGCGCCGGCAGAACATCAATCAGCTCGTGCAAAACGTTTATGCCGCCATCAAAACCGCCAAACCCTGGGTCAAATTCGGCATCAGTCCCCGAGGCATCTGGCGCCCTGGCTATCCCCCTCAAATCCGGGGCTTTGACGCCTATTCACAAATCTACGCCGACTCCCGCCTCTGGCTCGCCAACGGGTGGCTCGATTATCTGTCCCCCCAGCTTTACTGGCCCATCGCCTCGCGGGAACAAAGCTTCCCCGCCCTCCTCGGCTGGTGGCAGTCCCAAAACTTCCACCACCGCCACCTGTGGCCCGGATTGGCTGATTTTGAAACCGAACAGCGGTTCGCCACCGACGAGATTGCCCGGCAAATTGATGTCACCCGGATGCTGTATGATCGGGGGGCCATTCACTTTCATCTGCGAAATCTGGCGGAAAACCGCGTCCTCAACGATTTTGTTCGCCTCAAATATGCTGAACCCGCCCTCGTGCCCGCCTCGCCCTGGCTGGACGCGACCCCGCCTGAAAAACCAAAACTCACCGTCACCACGCAAACTTGGGGCGTCCAGCTCCGCTGGGCAACCGGCGGCGTCAAACCCGTGTGGCATTGGGTGTTGCAATACCAGACCAACGGCTTCTGGAACACCCAGATCCTGCCCGCCTGGCAAACCCAGTGTTATTTCAAAGGCGCCGCACCCGGCGTCCTCGCTTTGACCGCCATTGACCGTCTGGGCAACCGCAGCCTCCCCGTCAGCATGGTCAAATCACCCCCGCCCGCCACCCCGCCCTTTCACCACTGACCCCTGAATTCGAAAGGCCACGCAGCGCCGGTCTGTGACCGGCTTAAACCGTTGACCACCTCCCGGCCGCCTCCTCGGCTTGAAGGCCTGGAGTTTAAAGCCTCAGACATCCTGATCCGCCGCACGGTTTTTGATGGACGTGGAAGATGAATG
>CAZUBG010000104.1:0-18345 GCA_964618545.1 uncultured Bifidobacteriaceae bacterium
GGCTTCAAAATAGATGCCCACGCTGAATGCCTGAATCAACAAGGGGTTCTTCTTAGTGGCCAATAATCAGCGGTATTCCAAGTCTTTTGCTATGATTTGCCGGACACCAACGGACACCAAAACGGACACCAAACGAGTTAAAAAGGGTTCAATTTAGTTAAGTCGGATTCACTTGATTTCCCAATAAAATCAGGCATATTGTAAGTGTAACGGCGAGGAAAAACGGCCGATTCCGACCCTCGCCTCCAAGCTTAAACAGCTTATTTGCAATAGTTTGGAACGCAGCCAACGGTGATTGCCAGCAGATTTGCCAGCACAGTTTAACGCTGACCTGCTACCAATAACTCTCACCCGCTCCTTACCGGAGTCGCGATCAACCGTCGTAACCTCATCACTGTGAACACAGTTATGAGACAGCGATACAGGCTCTATAAGCGAAAGAAAACCGGACGGTATTACATTCACGACGACGTGACGGGCAAGCAGGACAGCCTGCATACCTCTGACCGCGCGACCGCAGTCCGCTTGTTCCACTCCCGGCAGGAAGCCGAGCAACAGCCCGCCGTAAACCTCCAAATCGCCCGCGCCTATCTGGCGGCGACGGACAAACAGATTGCCACCCGCGACTGGCAGTTTGTCATGGATGAAATGGTGAAGCTGAAAAAGGCCGAGACGCAGCACCGCTGGCAGACCGCCATCAAGGACAGGGCCCTGGACATCATCCGGCATCTGCCGCTGCTGGAAACCCGGCCCGAGCATTTTCTGCGGGTGCTGGAAGCCGGGAAAGTTTCGACCAACGTATATTTGCGGCGCATCCACAACTTTGCCTTGGACATGACCTGGCTCCCGTGGCCGGTGCTGCCTAAGAAACGCTGGCCCGCTGTGGAGTTCAAAGAAAAACGCAGTATCACGCTGGTGGAGCATCTGGCCATTGTCGCCCGCGAAAACAATCCCGAACGGAAGGCGTTCTACAAGCTGGCGTGGCATTTGGGTGCGTCCCAATCCGACCTGGCATTCCTCGAGGCCGAGAACGTTGACTGGGACAACCAAATCATCAGTTACCAGCGCATGAAGACCGGCACGGTTGCCATCATGCGGTTCGACGAAGACATGGCGGAAATCTTGCGGGATCTACCGGGAAGCGGTCCGCTGTTCCCGTACTTGCGGACGGTTCGGTCAGGCGACCGGGCCACCGAATTCAAGCAACGCTGTGAGGGACTTGGCATCAAGGGAATCTCGTTGCATAGTTACCGATATGCTTGGGCAGAGCGCGCGAAGACGGCGGGCTATCCCGAACGTTATGCCCAAGTGAACCTCGGGCATAACAGCAAGGCGATGGCGCGGGCCTATTCCCGCAAGGCACCGGTTGAAATGCCAGCCTTGAGTGAATATGAAAAGCATCAAAAAATGTCTTTAGCAACGCCCAACCCGAAACCGGCGGCGCAAGCCGTCACTGAGAATCGGTCTTGAAACGTCTGGATGTCCTCTTTGCCCACCATGGCCTTTTGCTATCAACGGTATGGCCGGTTTGCTCGTGCTGCTGCTTGTTTGGGTGATTAGGTAGATTTCACGCCGAAAGCCAGAGGCCAGGTGATCACCGTAACCAGAATAGAGCAACCTGATAACCGTGTGTTGTTAAAGCCCAAAAGAGAAATAAGCCACGTAATTATATGCCACGAAAAGGCCAGTGTGGGCATACCAGCTTGCCATCGCTCGAAGAATTCGAATGCGAGCAAAAATTACGCCTTTTGCCGCGGCGTCAACAAACGCATAATTGTTGATGGTGGACCCGCCTTAGATTTTGCTTAACTCATTTGGCAGATTGGGATAATTTATCTGAGCAAACGCATTGAGCTCAGATAAATGTCCGCCCTTTCCACCCAGCTCTTTCGTGAAGTACGCCCGGATTTTTTTGGCGTGCTGGCAAGACCGTCGGCACGTCTTTATGTGGATGCGCTCGACGCCCTCGAACATGAATTCGCCCAGCGCAATCAGGGGTTAGACCGGGAAGAAGCGCTGGCATTGGTGGAACAGGTCGTGGAGCAATATGGTGATTTGAACATCATCGAGGACGAATCAATTGCCCAAGCGGCAACCTCGCATGACAGAGCTCGCGTGGTTTTAGAAACTCTTCGTAAAACGGGCTGGCTTCAGGTGGAGGAGCGAACGAACTGGCAACGGCTTGTTTTCTTCGATTCAAACGGAATTATACTGCTTCAAGCATTGAGAAAAATTGCCTTCCCCGAAGCAGCCGTCTTTTCTGACAAACTGGTGAATGTTTGTTTTACTTTGACCAATCGGGATGCGCTGACGGATCAACCTTGGTCGCAGATCGAAAGCTGTGTGTCCAGCCTCCAGTCCGGCCTTGTTGAGCTGCGGGGCATGCAGAAATCAATCGAACGGCATACGAAACAACAACTGTCTGCTTCGACACTGAAAGAAAACCTTTCGGTGCTTTTCGATCAATTTTCCGAAAGTATCGGACGAACCTGTTACGCGCAACTGGTTCATGCCCGGTTGCCGTCAAAACTTGCTGAAGCGCGTCGGGCAATTGAAGAGTTGGAAATCAATGCCGATCTGTTGACCAAAATGCAAACTGAGGTGATGCGGCGAGACCCGGCCCTTTCTCCTGAAGTGGCCATGGCTAATGTCAGAATCCGTTTGGATGAACTTCTGGATTTGCTCGGTCACGTCGAACCGCTGGCCAATGCCATTGACAAGCGGACCGCCGAGTTCACCCGCCGCTCCCAGGCCCGTTTCCGTTATCTTCAGGAAACCACCAGTGAGAATCGTTCGCGCGTGCAGGATTTTTTCGAGACACTTAACCGCCATTTTGCCGGAAAACGCATGGGAGAACTGGACGGGCTGGGCATTGAATTTCCAACTTTGTCACTCCACGACGCACGGATTATTGGCGGAATGGAATCACTTTACACACCACGTCTGCGTCGCACCGCCGGGGAAATCGAACCCCTGGCCGATCTCGATCAGGGCCAACAAGACCGTGCGCTGGCGCAGCTTGAAAACACCATGCGTGATTCACTGACTGTCAGCCGGGCCAACCGTTTTGTGGCAGGATTGCCAGGTGAACACGGTGCGCGAATTAATTCTGATAAATTGCTTCGCAAGCATGTCCATAATGATGAAGATGTAGCTGATCTCATTGCTTGCCTGCTCCATGCGCGTTCAGCCGACGCGCAATTTGAAATCCAAGTGCCTCGCCATGAAACCGAGTCCGACACCGGGGATTTCGACATAAAAATGCAGTACCGTATCGAACGTTTTACCTTGTTGAAAAAATGATCACTAACGGCGCGACGACAAATAGCGATGGCCTGCTGGCGAAACTTCCCGCGAGTGACCGCGAACGGCTTGGTGAAGCGCTCCGGCGGTTGCTTGCGAACGGTTCAATCCTTGGTCTCGAAGCTGCGCAAACCGATCTTTATCACTGGTGCCATCAAAATCGTGGGTGCGTCGAAGACTTGGCCAGCCTGCTTGACCTGAAACTTTATTGGGAACATCAAGACCGAACGGTTCAGGCCGTACCACAAAGCAGCGCATTTCTTTTGCACCTCAAACTTGATGCCACGTTAGTTTTGCTTACTTTGTGGTACGAGTTCGATACCGCCGTGCGCGATCATGGCGAAACCCCGCCAGTCCGGCTGACTGTACAACAATTGAATGATTCGTTGTCCGCGAAATTTGAGCCGCTTCGCAAACATCTTCCCAGCCAGACCCGTTTGCATGAAATTCTGTCATTAGCGCAGCGTAAAAATCTCGTCTATTTTACACCTGATACCGCACCTGAGCGCTCGCAGATTGAAATTCTCACTACCCTTAAACGAGTCATCCCCTTTCAGAGCATCGAAGATTGGAATAAAAATGCAGATCGCTATTTAGCCTCCGTGAAAGATACACCGGGCCGTGAGATTGAATCTGATAACGATACAGAGGTGGAAAAAGAGCAATGAAAAACACCATTCAACTCACTCGCATCCACGCTCTCAATTGGTATGGCTACAGGGACACCATACCGGTGGAAGGCAATCTGTTGTTGGCGGGTCTGACGGGCTCAGGCAAATCCGTTATCATGGACCTGATCCAGTTTGTCCTGGTGGGGGACCAGCGGCTTGTAAGATTTAATCAGTCTGCCACCGGCGATCGTTCCGACCGCACCCTTAAGGGTTACTGTCTCGGCGACATCAAAGGCGAGAATGGCGATCCACAATATATGCGCCAAAGTTCAATCACTTATGCGGCGCTGGAATTCACCTGGCCAAATGGAAAGAAAATTGAAACGTGGGGTGTTCGCATTGAATTTATCAGTGCGGCGGAGGCGCAGGGCAAAGTCACGCCGTTTTTCATTCCTGCATCACTTGCGCGCAGCGATTTTCTCGATGGAGAAAAACGCCCGCTTGATTTCACCGCTTTCAAGGGGTATGCCGAAAGCCGGAGCGGGCGGATATATCCAGAAGGCGTGGAAACCTATCTCCGCGACATGGCCCAGCCGGTGCATTTGAATTTCGATAACAAGATTTTGCGTTCCCTGCTGCCAACAGCGATGTCCTTCACCTATTTGAAGAGCTTCAATGACTTTGCCCGTCAATTTATCCTGCCGGCCGATAAGCTTGACGTGACTGATGTGACAGCGAGTTATCGAACATTTTTGAATTACGAAGGCGACCTGAACAAATTAAACGACCAATTTGAGCGGTTAAAATCCATCCGGGACACGTTCGCGACCCTGACCGAGCTTCGTCGTGACCGCATACTTGTGCGCTTTCTGGAAGCTCAATTCCGTCATGAACATGCCGCCGAACAACTTCAAACTGATGAAGTCAGACTGACGAAGCTCAGGCAAGATTACGCAACTGAGGAAGAGCGGTTAAAATATTTGGAAGGAGCCCTCCCAAATCTCACGCTGCGAATTGATGGCCTCAAAGCCAGCATTAATGAAACGCCCGAAGGCAGGCTTTATGCAGAGTTGAAGTCGCGAAATGTAAGGTTGACCCATCAAATCGGACAATTGACTGACATCGGCACAACCCTGGGGCAAGCGCTCGCCAACCGTGTTAGCAATGCCCGCTCGTGGCTCAAAGAACTCCGCAGGCTCCCCTTGGACATAGATACTGCATCGGTTGCGTTGGTTGAACGTGCCATCAATGCGGTTGAACAGCAGGGTGTTCCCAAAGCAAGTGAAACCCTGCGCGCTCTTGGTGAATCTGCACAGCGTGCGACTGCCGAGGCAAATCGGTCGGCAAAAACCACGTTGGAAAAGCTGACGGAAACGCGCCGACAGTTGGGCCATTTGCGGGATGAAGTTAGAGCTCTCGAAATCGGAAAGCTGCCATTTCCCACACGATTGCTGGACACTCTCAATACCCGTTTATCTTCTCGTGGTTCAGATTTGCCCGCCCAACATCTACGGGCGTTTTGCGAAGTAACGGATGAGCGGTGGCGTCCAGCTATTGAAGTCGTTTTTACACGGAAATTTGCGATTGTGGTGGCCCCGGAACATTATGAATTAGCGGAGGGGATTTACTACGAATTGAAGGCGTCCGAACTGGGAGGCGAAGTAGGTCGCGAATCGCTTATCAATCCAACCAAAGCTCTCAAATTCAAAAAACTTGTTCGTTCCGGTTCGCTGGCAGAAAAGTTAAGGATCAATCACCCCGTTGCTGAATGCATCATCAACCAGTTGTTTGGTGATTTGATTTGCGTTGAATCTCTAGCGGTCTTACGGGCATTGCCGCCCGATCAGAACGGCATTTTACCGGATGGTTTTATGACGCGCGGGGCGTTTGTTGAACGCCCGCGTTTTTATGACGGCAATCCATTTGTAGGGGAGAAGGGGTTGGAGCAGCAACTTGCTTGGAAGCAAAAATTGGTCGGAGATCTCGAAGCTGAAGAACGCCGGTTGACGCCGGTTGAACGCGCGATCAAAGCCATCGGCGAAGGCTGGCGTGAGCATTTTGAACAAGCCCCTAGTTTAAGCGAGGAACTCGCGAGTGTCCGGCAACTACCTGGTTTGCAAGATGAGTTGAAGGACAACATTGCCAAGCTGAAGACAATTGACCGGGCAAAATTTGATGACCTGGCAACCCAACAAAGTCAACTGGAAGTTGAATTCAAAAAATTGGGGGAGGAGCAACGCTATCTCGACCGAAGCGAAAAGCGTACAGAACTCAAAGCGCTTGAGAGGCATATCACCAGCCAGCAGAATTCAGTTGCCGCACTGCATGAGAAATTGAATCAGATACGTAATGAGACTGATATTTCTCAATGGCTGAAGCGCTTGGAGGTGCTTTGCGCAGAGATGCTGGAAAAGTTTCAGGCCAAAGATGTCGCCGCCAGCCGTTTTGGAGAACAATTTCATGATTTCACGGCGCAGGCGGCTGCAGCCTGGGAACTATTGAAGGCCAAACGGCGTGAGCTGGCGATGGCACATTCAAAATTCGATGATTTGCCAGTCGAATCGGAATCGAACATGGAATATGCCAAACAGCTCGATAAACTTAACGAAAGCGATATTCCGGACTATACCAAGAAGGCCGAAAATGAGCGTAAAAATTGGGGGCATTTGTTCCGGACTCAAATTTTGGAAAAACTGCATAATGCTTTGAACGAGGTTGAAAACCTTGTGGCTTTACTTAATTCGTCATTGAAGAAACGTCCGATTGGTACAAACACCTATCAGATTCGTCACTGGCGCAACCCGGACTACCAGCTTTATCATGATTTGCTTCAAGCCAGTGCAATTGCACATGAAGACGACTTGTTCTTTGCTTCCGCCGAGCCGCGTTTTCGTGATGGCATCGCTCACTTTTTGACAACTCTCACAGAACAAGCGGATGGCGCTGAAGCGGTCCGGCTCCTTGATTATCGCCATTATTTTGAATATGACATGGAGGTGCTCGAAGCGGATGGCCGAAAGACCAGCGTTGACCGGCATTCAGGCAAATTTAGCGGTGGTGAAAATCAATCACCCTATTTCATAGCCATCCTTGCCAGTTATTTGCGGGCCTATCGCCGTTACAGTTCACGCAAACCCGAACCTTCGTTGGGACTTGTGCCGATTGACGAGGCATTTTCAAAATTGAGTGGCGAACGGATCAAAGATTGCATCACCGCATTGAAGGCGTTTGATCTTCAAGGCGTGTTTTCCATGAGCACAGGCAATATTCCGTATGCTTTTGACCATTGCGACTGGCTTGTGGTTGTATCAAAGAACGAACGCCGGACCGGCAAGCGAATTGAAATCAGCAACGTGCCAGTGAGTCTTGCCCGCGATTCAGAGGATGCCCGGCGATTAATGGGGTCGTAGCATGAAAACGCCTTCACCTGTCCTTGAAGTTCTCGCTCGGCGATATGAACGCAGCCAGGCCGGGCGCACCGGAACGGCGAACCGCGATCTGCTACTGTTGCTGGAAGAGCTGCTCGTCGAGGCTGGTTGCAGTGAGGGAGAAAAACGCACGTTGGCCGAGCGACAACTGATCGAGGCTGAAGCGGCCGGATTGATTGCGCGTATTCCGGCCCATAAGCGGGACCGGTCGCATATTCATCAAATCCGTTTTTCCCCCGCCAACGAAGATGCTCTTTATGCGAAAATTGCCCGATCATCCCCGGCTAAGATTCGGGCTGATTTGGCCCGCCAATTTGCCGAGGCCATGCGGGCTGATGTGCCGTTACACTGGCGGGAAAGATGGATTGCGTGGTGTGCGAGAATGCATGATATTGCACTTGCGGGCCAATCTGTAACTCCATTTGATCGAACACCAAGCCCGGCCAATTTTGAACTGTTGGCATTGCTTCCAAAATTGCTGGCATGGAACGGGGAATCACTTGTGCGTTTTGCCAGTTGTGTGTTGTGTGGCCATTCCAAACAATTGGAGGAGCTGTCCGCACTGGAACGTGATGGTGAATTTTCAGGACAATTGCGCGGCAAGCTGGGGCGTTTGCTTGAGGACATCACCCTTGGGGAAATCCGCTCACTAGATGACGTTGGAATCATCCCAAACCCGCGTTCTGTTCTCCTTCATGGACCATTGAAGCTTCATTTGGATGGTCAATGGGTGGATTTTGGGCTGCTCCACGGTTCTTTTCGCATATCACAAGTCGATATTGAACGGGCCGAGAAAATTGAGACAGACTCGTTGCGCTGTCTGACGGTTGAAAATGAAACGACATTCCATGAACTGGCCAAACTTAAAAGCGGCGAACTCATGATTTGTACCAGCTATCCAGGTAGTGGCACGGTTGCGCTGTTGCAACGCCTGCCGCCAATGATTGATTATTGGCACTTTGGTGACAGTGACGAAGCTGGCTTTGAAATTTTGCGTGTGCTTCGTGAAAAATCAGGCCGCGATTTTCGTCCGTTGCATATGCAAACGGGGAAAATACTATTTGAGCAGGAATCTCTCGGGCGACCGAAATTGAACATTTGGCCATTCTACCCAGTGCTTTAACCAAAATCTTCAATCTTTCTTTGTATGAGCGAATCACCAAAGACGATCACTCGCGACGAGCTTTACCAAAAGGTTTGGAAAACCTCGTTCGTAAAACTTGCGAAGGAACTCGGCTATTCTTATCCGGAATTAGTGGGAATTTGTGCTGATTTGGAAATTCCCAGGCCGACGGGTGGCTATTGGTATCGGTTGGCACAGGGAGGCGCAGTGGAACAATTGCCACTTCCTCCTGCTCCGCAGGGGACACGAACAAATGTGGCGTTAGGTACGAGACAAACAATGGATGATAAAGTAGAGAAAAACTTGGATCAGCCAAGCACAGTTGTAGATTCCGAGGCACTTGGGTCGGGACCCGACAAAAGCACGCTGGAAGGTACGCCCTCGGAAATATATATCGCTGCGGTGAAATCGCCGGTTAAGAAACAGCCCGAAGCTAGGGAGCAATCCCGGCTGAATACGCCCCCAATTTTCCCCAACATTGTTGCTTTTGACAGGAAGCAGCTTTATGACCATGTCTGGAGTACGCCTTGCCAGCAATTATCCAAGGCGCTCGGGGTTTCGGACGTGGCATTGGCAAAAACTTGCAAACGCATGGGTATTCCATTGCCATCCAGAGGGTATTGGGCACGGTTGGAAGCCGGAGAAACACTGGAGAAAATGCCCTTGCCGCCAGCCGCTCAAGGCGAGGAACGGGTTGTAACGTTTGATATTGCAGCGAACGTGGCACGCCGGGCGCAGTGGGCAATAGATAATGTGATTACAGCCGGGAAAGGTGATAAGCCCAGCCGTGTGGAGTTGGCGATTGACGGCGTTCAATTGCATCCTATCGCGGAAAAGCATCAGCGGGTACTCCTAAAAGCTAAACCTGACAGTGCAGGATTTGTTCAAACGAAGGGTAAAGATTTGTTTTCATGCGAGGTGTCTCTGGCTCAAGTGTCGAGAGTGGTGAAAGCGATACATGCGATCGTCTGTGAATTTGAAAGGCGTAATTACAGTTGGGCCGCCGGTGTGAATGAACATTGCGGATTGCAGGTGGTGAAGGGCAATGATCAGATAAAGTTGCATTGGCAGGAGGCCAGGGTCGAGGTGGAAAGAGAACCGACGGCGCAGGAAAAACGGAAACCGAGTTGGACTTGGCAACTAAAGGAAATCAAGCCAACCGGGGAACTCGGTTTGGAGGTAAGCGCCATTAATTTAAGGGGAAGGAGGAAATGGACCGAGGGCGAGCGGTGGCCTTTGGAAATGGTCTTGGGATGTGTGACTGAGAAAGTGGAGGCGACATTCCGTGGATTTGAGGAACAGCGGCAGCGTCAGGCAGAGCGGGCCAAGCAGCAGCTGGAGGAAGACAAGCGCCGAACTGAACGGCGAGCCCATGAGATTGAAATGGAAAGACAAAAGGAGCTCGAGCGAAAAGAGCGCGAGCAAATTCGACGACACGAGGCGAAATTGGAGGAAATTGCTAAAGCGCGTCGCGACAATCTTTCAGTTGCAACCAAACAGTGGATTGAAGCCCAAGGCATGAAAGCGTTTGTTGAATTCTGCGAGTATCAGTGGCGGCAGTCTGGCGCAGGCGGGTTGTCAAAGGTGCAATCGGACTGGCTGGAATGGGCACGAAGTGAGACGGACAAAAAGGGGCCTTTCGCCAAAGGGTATCCAGATCCCGTGGTTGATGGAAAGTTGGATGTGAAATCTATTCCAGTGGGTGGACCATACCCGGAGTTGAGTATCTTGGAGACCGCACTACCGAAAGCTCCCGCCCCGCCTACTCCGGAGGTCAAGACAGTGTATGTGGAGCATTCAGCGCCACCGGAGCAGTTTCCGTTTTGGCTTCTCCATCGGGGAAAACGCTGATCGGGCGTTTTGCCGTCCGGACAGTCTTGAGTTCATAGGTGAGTGGCAGGTCAACGGAGGCAATTTTAGCTTCCAATGTTTGCGAACGACAAAGTTCACGAAATTGGTCCAGGTCAACGGCATTGGGGGTGTAAAGGAGTAAGCGCAGGAGTTGAACGATATAGCGTGGATCATGATCCATGATGTTTTTACGGGTATATCGGATTTCATCGGGTGGAGGATTCCATCGAGCACCTGCATCCAGAAGCATTTCGACGCGTTGGAGATTTTCAGCTTCGCCTTCGGTGTCCCGAATATTGCGATAAAGATCGCGATGAACCGAGCGGCTGACCAATTCTTCCAACGGTTGGCAGGATTCGCGAGAGGTTTTGTTGAGCTGGCCAGCAGGTACGGCCGCGATTAAGGTTTTGAAAAGATCAACGTTGTTATTATGGGCCGCCTGGCTAAGGAGTTCAAGTGCTTGGGATGGAGTCGGTTTGAGCCGGAGCACCTTGAGAATTTCCCAATTGTTACGCCAAATGGCCTCTTTTGCGGCTGTAGTGCCGTTATCCGTGTCAACGGGGAAATTATCCGTCAAATCTTTCGGAACCAATCGTAGTGGGTCGGCACCGGCCCAAACAAGTAGCGCGGTCCAGCGTACTTGATCCTTTTGGACCGCCTCCGACAAGGCAAGAGCAGCTTGGTCATCAAGGGTTGGGAATTCGCCGCGAAATTTCATATAAAAACCAAGCAGTGGACGCGCTTTTACTCTGGAAAGCGCGCGCGCAAAATCATTGTCGCAGTTTGGATTAATACCTGTGCGGAGATGGTGCTCCATCATGGTAAAGTCAAGCTCCCGGCAAACAGTTTGAAAATCGAGTTGTTTTGGATGTGCGCCATGGGACAGTAGGAGGTCGGCAATATCGTAGCGGCGACGGGCACGAGCCAGATCCAAGGCGTCAGTTAATTCTTCCACTGTCCACCCCCCGGTGCGCAGCAGTTCCTCAACGATGCTGTGAAACCCGGTACCAACGGCTATGGAAAGCACCTGATTATCACCATTTACATTTTCAGGAGTCCTTAGTCGTTTACCAGCTTTGATCCAGTCCTGAAGGGCGAAGAGTTTGCCCTTTTTAACTAAATCCAGAAGCTGTTGCAAGTCCTCTGGCAATGATGGACAACGACCGGCCATACATAAGTCTTTCAGGGAAAAGCTAATTATTTTCCAATGGGATGTAAAATCATAAAATCTATCCTTTGACGTTCGATCATCGCGGCGACTGGAACGGCGTGATTGCACCAGTCAAGGCCAAGGCGCTGGCCCGCCTCACGCCCCCCCGGAATCGCGGCGACTGGGAACTATCAAATCTACAGTCGGAATCGGGCGGTTCATGCCCTATTTTCATAGAGAAAAATACAATGTTTCACCAATAAATGCAAGGGTTTTTGCCCACTCATGACCTTTCGGAACGAACTCATTTCATACCCCCTTACTGAAGGTTCTACTGAAACTTTCACTGAAGGTCAGCCGTGAAACCCAACCCGCAATGGCTCAGCGTATTGGCAGCAAGGAGAGCAGCTTGGTTTTTACATGATCTCCGGCTTCCTGCGGGTCATAGGTGATTCCCATCCGAAGCAATTGTTGCATGTCCGAGCAAAATCCACGGTCGGCCAGATGCGCGTCCAACAAGCCGATAAACTCCGACCGTCCGGCAACACTGCCCTCCATTTTAAGATAATACTGAAACGATTCGATAATCCGACCGGGCGCGACCGATGGCTTGGCCAGAGTCAACGCCCAATATAGGTCAAAAAGATCGCGACCCCGCCGGCGTTGGAACAACGCCCGCAGTTTTGTCCCCAACATTTCGTGAATGTCATAGCCGATAACCTGAGCCTTGACCGCCGAATCTCGAAACGGAAATTCAAACGGAATTTTGATCACTGGCAAATGTGGAGTGCGTTCTGTAACATTGGCTTCCACCACGATTTCCAAATCTTTGCCGGGTTCTGTCAGGGATGGAATGGCGTAGGTCATCCGCAAAACTCGCGATGGTTTTACCGTGTTGCGGATGGCCAATTTGAGATCACCCCATACAGACTGTTTTGGCATTCCCAACACTCCGCTCAAGACGCGGTTGAGCGCCCGCCTAATATGACCCTCCGGACGGTCGCCCACCACGACCAGATCAATGTCCTCGCTGTATCGGGAGGCGGGCGCGAGGTGAACTTTATGGAGCAATGTGCCTCCGCGCATGGCAATCTGGCCCTGCAAAAATTTATCCTCGAACAAGGCGACCATCGCCTGGCACAACAACAAATCCTGCTCAACTTGCAGCTGGCTCGGCCACGGAACAACCGATTGATGAGCGATGACATCCCTGCGTGTGAGGGGGATTATCATGTCGCAAACTCCATGGCATTGTTAAGAATTCCCCACCGCTTGATCTCAGGCACGTCACCGTGCAAACCCGGAGCCAAAGGTACAAATATTAAATTTAACGGCAGCCAATCCTCTACGACAGCTGCCAGCTTGGGTGCCTTCAATTTTTCCAATACAAATCCCAGGCGCTGAGCCGTGGCTGTCTCATCTTCAATTTTCAGCACCCGGCGCAATTCAGTTGGGCGCATGAGCGGCAAAAGTGGAGCAATGGTTTCAGTCGCCCGGCCAATGCCGCCGATGCGCGGGGCGTAGCGAATTAAATCAAAAGCGGTTGCCTCGGGGGTGCTGATTTGCAACGGAGCAAAAGCGTTTGCTAATGGCTGCGTTGGTGTCAGTTCCACAGTGCGTTTCACAAAAAACTGGAGGCGCATACGACCGACTTCAATTGTGCGGCGGGGAATCCTAACCATTATTTGTGTCACCTGCAATGCCTGCGGATTGGAACCAAGTGAACTAGCTGCCGACTGTAACGCCAGATAATATGGTTCGTCCAGCCATTGAAAATAATCGTGAAGCCACCATGCCACCGGCGGCCCACCCACCGCCTGATGTTCAGGACTGACAATCAGAAAGAACTGTTGTCGTGGCAAAACTCTCGTCACTCTGTTTTTCAGTCGCAACAATTGATTTTTAGCCGCCGTCACCGACAATCCCGTTTCCCTGACCAAGTCCGCCAACGGGAAAGACACTCGTCCCGAGGCTAGTTGGCGGTCGAGAAAAGCCCTGGCTGATCCGACCAAACGAGATCTGGATATGATTTGTTTCATTATTCTGTTTACAGATTGTAGCGTTAGACGCTTCTTTATGCAAACTGGATTATTTTAAAGGTGTCATGCCAAATGAGCCAGTAAGTGGCATTTGGTGGGTTTAAATTGAGCAAAAGCTTCGTTAAAGACCGGTTCTGGCACTTGCGTCTGAGGGAGTGTTGAACGGAATTCATGCTCGTTCCTTTTTGTTCCATTACAGGCGCCCCTAAAACAATTGGTGGACAACAGCGGAGGCCGAAAATATGGTGAGCTTCATTAAAACCTTATGTTTGAGAAATGCGCCTGTCAAAACTGCGGCCAGCACATCGAATATCCATCAGAGGGAAACGGCCAAATCGTCCCTTGTCCGGCTTGCAATCAACCGGTGGAGTTGACGCCATTAACCCGAATAATTGATGAAGGTGCGAAACCGGAAGTGCCAAAACCGGAATTCCAAAAACGCCGAAGATTGCCTCCCGCACCACAATTGACCGCGGAGACAATTCAATGGAGTACAAAATCTGGCGACACCCCTTTGCATCGAGTGGCGAAAAAAGGAAATTTCAACGAAATACCAGATGGTCTTCTGCAAGTTGAGTTGTTCACGAGGAAAAACAATCGGGATCAAACGCCGGTCCACGTCGCAGCCCAGGAAGGCCTTCTGAACAAAATTCCGGCCCAGTATTTGACGAGAGAAACAATGACGGTTTCGACAGAGTACGGCACTTCGCTGGTCTATACTCAGGCAGAATCCAAAACTGGATCAACACCCCCGAAAACAGAAACTCCATTGCACACGGCCGTCCGATTTGGACACGCAGATCAAATTCCAAAAGAATTTCTCGCCCCAGAGTTTTTGAGGATAGAGGCAACCGGCTACCGGTTGACAGTTTTGCATTATCTGGCGGATGCAGACCAGTTGGGCTTGGTTCCAATAATTTATGGATTCTCCTCAATGTGGGGTCTCAAAGATAGCAGCGGCATGACGCCAAAAGAGAGGTTGAAAGAAAAAAAAGAACGTGATGCTTACATTGCCAATGTCCGCCGGGAACCAGCGACAGAAAAACAAAAAGAAAAACTTCGCTGGTTCGGCTATGGCCTAAAAGTTGGAATGACCAAGGGCGAAGCCAGTGATGCGATTGATGAATGTGTCCGCCAATTCCCTGAAAAAGACCGGGATTATTACAACCGGCCAGCCACCGAGGAGCAGCTCGCTCAATTACGCGAATATTGCAAAACAGACGGAGACCTTGTTATTACGTTGGATGAATTAAAAGAAGAAGGCTCGGCTTTAACTTATGAAGAAGCAAAGAATTTGATGGCGGATTGTCGAGGAGAAGCCGAACAGCAAGAAATGGACAGGCTGGAAGCCCCTGCCAATAAAGTTCAACTTGCAAAACTGACAGAGGCCGGCATCAAATTGGATCGCGCAGCCAAAATCACTGCCGGGGAACTCGAAGATATTTTAAAACTCGAGGGGGCGATGCCCAGAAGGGAGGATTTGAATTTATTTAAGCAACATGGAATAAACTCCTTCAAAGGCGATGGATTTGCGGCTTTTGCCTTGGGCGATTTAATCAGAAGTTTTGGCGGTTCAGCCCAAGATCATAATCGGAGCGACGTAAACTATGGAGATGCATGCCAGGCTGCACTGCGAGACCCAGCCTACCTGACCCCAACATTAACCCGCGATTGGGAGGGTTGCATGGCATTTGCCTGGCCAAAGAGCAAAATAAAGGATTGGCTTCGCCGATAAACCCTCAGCCTTCGGCCCAAAAAAACGCGGTCCATTCCACGGTAGCCATGCGATACATAGTGATTGATTTGGGGGTTGTCACCGGGGCAAATCAATCGCACGGGCCGCGCGGCCCCCCAGAGCGCAGACGCAAGCTGATATGGCCAAGGGCCATCGCCAGCCAGCAACGATGCCAAGCGTTCGCGGGATTTCCGACCGCAAGACAAACGCCATCCCCGAAGCTGTTTTTAAAAGAACCTGAACCGCAGCCAGAAAAAATGTTCCAGCTACCAGTCGTCGTTCTGTGTCAGGTATTCAGCCACCGGCCGGATTGTTAGGCTGGCTTGATCTGCCTGGCAATTTCCTTGGCGCGGATTCCAACGTCTTCGTCAAAGCGAATGCGGATTAACTCAACACCATGCTTCTTGCAGAGCTCGGCCTTCTTCCGATCTCGCTCAATCAACAACTGAAAAGCTGCCTCTCCGCCAAAAAATTGCAGCGGCGCAAAATGCTGCTGTCCCATGTATTCAATTGCGATTCCCGCTTGCGGCGCATAAACATCCAAGTGCTGTGGATCAAGCCACGTTGGTCGCGCGTGCTGAACCACCTCTATTCCTTTCAACAAACGGCGGAGAATCTGATAAAGCTGGTTCTCTGCGATCCAAAGCGAACTGCCGATTTCCCGTTTCCAGCGTCGTTGAAGCCACATCAACGCGTCTTCCATCAAGCTATTCCACTCCGTCATGTTTCGCGGCGAGTCTGGCGCAACCACGACGCCAATATAGAATGGATGAGCCGCAGGCTGTGGTTTTCCTTCACACCACGTTTCTGCCACCCCCTCGACGCGCTCCGCTCCACGAGAGCGAAGCCACTCCTCCAAACAAATCCGCGCCCACTTTCGGCATGAGGCCAATCGGGGAATATCGAGAACCAACTTCCTTTCAGAATCTTGCTTCTCATCGGTTGAAAGATTCGGTTGGCCCAGCATTTGAAAGATACCCGTAAGAACATCAGAAGGCGTGAGCGGCAGCCTGTGTTTAAACCGCAGATCTAGAAGTTTTCCAAGATGGCGCTTGTCCATCACGGGATGAGAACTGTACAGACGCACGAGTCGTTCTGCGGGCACGTCATCAGTACCCGGAAAGCTGTCATGACCCAATGCGGCGAACAGGAAGGAATGGCTGACGGAGGAAATGCCGGAACCCGTGACAAAGCCCACAAAGCGCTCAAGTTCAAATTCTTCTCCAGTGTTCACGAAGTTCTCAACAGCTTTTTGAGCTGCTTCGAGATGTCTGTCTGCCTGCTGGAGATATGCCAATACATTTCTCGCCCGCGTACTATTTCCTTTGCGGAGAGCTTCTTCCACCGACAGCGCTTCGGCAGCGCCGAGGCGCGGGCGACAGCGTGTCTTGAGTTTCGCTACCGTCTTTGCTTCCAAGTGCATGGGCTTCATGCAAAAGCTGTCCCACTGATTTTCAGAAAGGTCGAAGACGCTTTCGAGAACGCTCAAAACTTGGGGCGGAGTCGGCGAATTCGACTGGCAAATTGCCACCGCAAGCATGTCGAGATACGGCTGAGCTTTGATAACGCTACTTCCCAACGTGACTTCACGCGGAGGATTCCACTTGCCGAATGAAGCGTTGCCAAACCGCGATACGACCTTGGACCATTGCTCTTGAAAGAAGGCGAGCTTGATTAGGCGGTCATCATCTGATGCAGACCTATACGATTGCGCTTCACTCTTTGCTTGCGAGTAATAGGCTTCTGCTCGGTCTAGCTTGCCCTCGCACCAACAGATGTCTCCAAGTTTTCTCGGATGTTCCGGCTTGAGGTATTTTTCCCGCGCTTCAGAGAAGCATCCGCATGCCATGTAAACGTCTGCGAGATAGCCGGCATGAACAGGCAGGCCAATCTCCCGAACAATAAACAGCTTTTCACAAGGTGACAACTCCCGATTTGGCGTCTGTGCAACGATGTCAAAAAGGAGATTGCTGACCACTGAATAGTTCGGGATGCAATAACTTGAGTCGCGCCCGTAGAGCTGGAGTTTCATCGCGTTTTGGTGATCTGCAATCGTCAAGGATTACACCAAATCGCGCCGTGCTTCACAAGGAATTCAATTGGTCGGGATGTGTCGGCTTCTCTGCATTTTGTGTATCACACTCTCCTCACGCCCCCGGAATCGCGGCGACTGGAATATGGGCGGGGACACGGAACAAGTAAAAAACCTTCCCCGCCTCACGCCCCCCGGAATCGCGGCGACTGGAATAGGCACTCGCCGAAGTTGCGAATGATGCTAGATTTCCGCCTCACGCCCCCCGGAATCGCGGCGACTGGAATATCTGCAATGTTCAGCCCATCGACAAATGACGCCTCCGCCTCACGCCCCCCGGAATCGCGGCGACTGGACTGGTTGCCGACAGTGCCCGCGCCATTGGCGTAGGTCCGCCTCACGCCCCCCGGAATCGCGGCGACTGGAATTCGTAATAGCTGAGGGTGTCGTAGTGGGCCATGATCCGCCTCACGCCCCCCGGAATCGCGGCGACTGGAATCCGGCAACAAAAAAGGCGATGACCTTGCCGAAGACCGCCTCACGCCCCCCGGAATCGCGGCGACTGGAATAATTGGAATGGATTCCCGGCACAAGCAACCCTGCCCCGCCTCACGCCCCCCGGAATCGCGGCGACTGGAATAACGGCCTACGCCAAACACAGCGCACGCCAAAACAACCGCCTCACGCCCCCCGGAATCGCGGCGACTGGAATTCATCCGCGCCGGTGGCGAAGGCGGCGGCATAGGCCCGCCTCACGCCCCCCGGAATCGCGGCGACTGGAATCATTTCCAGCGCGCCATTGGGGAAACGATGGCCGCCCCGCCTCACGCCCCCCGGACTCGCGGCGACTGGAATTTGTAGGCTTTGGCCACGGCGTTGGGATTCGCACCCCGCCTCACGCCCCCCGGAATCGCGGCGACTGGAATCGCAATCATCGTAGGTAAGAAGTTCGTCGCTCATAGCCGCCTCACGCCCCCCGGAATCGCGGCGACTGGAATGCCGAAATTTCACCCTTAACCCACGTACCACCCTTTCCGCCTCACCCCCCCCGAAATCGCGGCGACTGCAATCGC
>CAZUBG010000105.1:0-18199 GCA_964618545.1 uncultured Bifidobacteriaceae bacterium
TCGCCGATTTCCCAATCGGCAGACCGTCCCAATGCCAGCCACGCCCCCTTCTCCGACCTCGCCCCCGCCATTGTAGGCCCGGTGCCCTCACCGGGCGTGGCGAGCGCGTCAGCGCGAGCATGAAGATTACGGTCTTGCCGCCCTCCGCCGTTCAAGGCGCCGCCCGGAACAAATCGCTCAAATCATTAATCACCGCACTGCTGCCGTCCACGGCATTATGGCCCGTGCCCTGCGCATCCAGCCGGCCGGCGGGAATCGCATTCGTTTGCCACGCCAGCCCGAAAATCTCGTCCATCGTTTTCAGCATCGAGGAATGGCTGTAGGGCAGCGGACTCGCATAGCCGTTGCCCTTGGCCAGCGGCGAAAGAACAATGCACGGCAGCGTGCTGTTCGTGTCATCCGTGCTTTCCGTTTCATCCGTCCAAATGAAAATGACCCCGTGATCCTGGTACGCCGCCGACGCCATGATTTTGGGAACCAGGATCGAAAGGCAGTGGTCCCCCTCCGCAATCGCCGCCTGATTGCCCGTGTAGTGAACTCCGTGGTACGTGTAGCCTTCCGGCAGGGCGCTGTGCATCTCGTTGAACTGGTCGGGGGTGATCCAATTGTACCGGCCGATGCTATCATTCGTCAGGTCCGTCCAAAAGTTTGTCAGCGGATGACAATTCTTGTTTTGCGTGTCGGTGAAAAACTCCATCGGATTGTGCTTCACCGCATAATGATACTCCGTGTGGCCGTTGTAAGCGTTCACCAACCCGCCGGACCCGGAGGCGCTCAGGTTCGGGGCCGGGCTGTATTCCACATCCTCCTGATACGACCGCCACGCGATGCCCGCCGCCGTCAACTGGCCCGATAGATGCATCACGTTGCTGAACAGATTCCCGGTGTCCGCGCTCGGGTCCTTGTCCGTCCGCACATCGAAATCCGTCCCCGCCTCCACCCACACGTAATTCGGCTCCGACGGATGCTCGCCCTGCGCCACGTTATAATACCGGGTCGCGTGCGAAGCCTGCGCCGCATTCGGGTTGCCGGGCGTGGCCAGACTGTTGACGTAAGGCGCGGCCGGATTGCCCCGGATCTGCTGCGGGTGCCCCTCCGGATTCGGCTGCTCCCAATCGTGGTTCTCCAGCGGGATCACGAACACCGTCTTGATCTGTTGCAGCGTGCGCAGCGCCGCCGGATCGGTGGTCGGCGCGCCGTCGGCCCGGGCCGGCCGGCCTGCCGTGGCCAGGCCGGCCAGAATCAGGCTCGCAATTGCTAAAATGTTTTTCATGAGGTGATATTATAGCCGGTTCGTCAAAATGAAAAGCCTGTTGCTGCGCTGCATCCCGGGGTTTTGGGCGGATTTTTGTGCCGCAGACTTCCCGGTCTGCCGTCTCGCGGGTTTCCCAGCCCGCAGGCCGTCCGTCAACTGGGCGCGCCCGCCCAACCTTGCCACCCACCCCGCGATGCAAGCCCGTTGCCATTGCGTGCCCGTGCTTGACAAAGGTTCATTGCGCTGCGATGCTATTCTCGCTGGGAGGAATGGCGGTGTGGTCCGGTCCGGTCCGAAAGGGCCCAGGCCAGAGGAGCACGGTAAAACACCATTAATCTCGATAAACAACGATTGGAAAAATCCAAACGGAACGTTTTGTCTCCCCGTCCCGACCCTCTTCATCATCGCGCTTTTCTCCCTGAGACCCGCGTTGCCCCTGAACATTTGAAAAAAGACTCGCCTCCCACCGGCCGATTTCCGACGATGTCGCCCGTGCAACAGGATTCAACCAATCCGTCCGGAGCAAAGAAACAGGGTGCCGGCGAATGTGAACTGCCCGTGGCCGGATTCACCGGCACGCCCGAGGAGAAGGACCGCCAGTGGTTTGAGCAGGTCTATTGCGGGCGCGGTGATTCCATGCGCCAGCTCACCGTGCGCGCTGTCCTCATGGGCGGCATTCTCGGCATGTTCACCGCCGTCTCCAACCTGTATACCACCCTCAAAATCGGCTGGAGCTTCGGCGTCTCCATCACCGCCTGCGTCATCTCCTTTGTGGTGTGGAACACCATCTGCACCCTGCTCGGCGGCCGGATTTCGCGGATGAGCATCCTGGAAAACAACTGCATGCAGTCCACCGCCACCGCCGCCGGTTCCTCCACCGGTTCCACCCTCGCCACCGCGCTCGGCGCCCTGCTCCTCATCACCGGCGTCCAGCAGCCGTGGCCCGTGGCCGCCGCGTTTGTCTTCTTCACCGCCGCGCTCGGCGTCTTCCTCGCCATCCCCATGAAACGCCAGATGATCAACCACGAGCAGCTCCGCTTTCCCTCCGGCATCGCCACCGCCGAAACCCTGCGCAGTCTTTACTCCAAAAGCGGTGAATCCTTGAACCAAGCCTACTCGCTCCTCATTGCCCTTGGTTTCGGCGCCCTTGTCGGCGCCCTGCACAACTACGCGGAACTGGTGGAACAGTTGAAATTAAAAAACCGCCTGCCCCACTGGCTCGATAAATTATCCAGCCTGGTTTATCTGCCGGACACCTGGCCCTTCACCGGTTTCCTCAACCCGCTCAAGCACGGCCAAATGGCCGGACTCGCCTTCGAGCCCAGCGTGCTGTTGGTGGGCGCGGGCATGATCACCGGCCTGCGCGTGTCGCTCTCCATGTTTGCCGGTTCGGTGCTCCTTTATTACGTCGTCGCCCCGTATTTGGTCACCCTCGACGCCGCCAGCGCCGGCGTCCCCGGCTGGATGCCCTCCTTCCACATGAGCCCCGAAGGCGACTTCAACCCCGCCCGCTGGGCCCTGTGGGGCGGCACCTCCGTGATGGTGTTCGCCAGCCTCGTGCAGGTCGCGCTGAACTGGCGGACCGTCCTCCGCGCCTTCATTATTTTCAAAAAGGACGAGCGCAATGCCGTCCACGATGCCGCCGAAGCCGTCGAGGTTCCAAACGCCTGGCTGGTCATCGGCCTCATCCCCATCACGCTCGGCCTCATCGCTGTGCAATACTTCGCCTTCCACATCGCCGTCTGGCTGGGGCTGCTGTCCGTGGCCTTCTCCTTTGTGGTCACCCTCGTGGCCTGTCGCGCCACCGGTGAGACCGACACCACGCCGATCGGCGCCATGGGCAAGGTCACCCAGCTCCTCTACGCCATGCTGCCCGGCGCCAAGGGCATCGAGTCCATCAACCTCATGGCCGCCGGCACCACCGCCGCCGCGGCCGGCGCGGCGGCCGATCTCCTCACCGACCTCAAAAGCGGCTACCTGCTCGGCGCCAACCCGCGCCGCCAGTTCCTCGCCCAATTCTACGGCGTCTTCTTCGGCGTCCTCGCCGTCGTCCCCGCGTGGTACCTGATGGTGCCGGACAAACAGGCCCTCGAAGCCTTCAACCCGCCCGCCACCAACATGTGGCGGGCCGTCGCCGACCTCCTCACCCAGGGCGTCAACCACCTGCCGCACACCGCCCTGATCGCCATCCTCATCGGCGCGCTCGTGGGCTGCCTCCTGCCCCTGCTCGAAACCCTCTGGCCCAAAACCCGGCCCTGGCTCCCCTCGGCCATGGGACTGGGCCTCGCCTGGGTCGTCCCCTTTCAAAACGCCCTCTCCTTCCTCATCGGCGGCCTGATTCTGACCGTCTGGCAGAAATGGAACCGCAAAAACTCGGACACCTTTGCCATCCCCATTGCCTCCGGCCTCGTCGCCGGCGAATCCCTCGTCGCCGCCTTCATCGCCATCGCCTGCACCCTCGTGGGCTTTTGGGCGGTCAGGTGATGGAAGCTGTTGCAATGCAGATCATGTTATCCCGGCCACCTCCGGCCACCTCCGCCAACCCGGAGGGTTGCCAGACCGTAGCCGGGGGTCAAGCGCCAGCGACACCCCCGGATCTGGCCCGGAAACGGATTGCACCCCGGCGGGGTGCCAGAACTCCCCAACCCGGCAATCAACCGCAGTTGGAACTGGCCGCTCTGTTGGAGCGCTTCGCTGTTGAGCGCCAACGGCGCGGCCTCATGCCAGCCTGGGGCAACGCCCCAGGAAAGCGCGTCCCCATTACCATGAGGGCTGAAAGCCCGCCCCATCCCCATGCGCGCAAATCCGGATTCCATGCCAAAAATCATCTTGTCAAAACAAGCTGTTTTTGTATAGTGCAACTATGAATCCAGCCCCCGTTGCCATCCTGCGGAACGCTTCGCTGTTGAGCGCCAACGGCGCGGCCTCATGCCAGCCTGGGGCAACGCCCCAGGAAAGCGCGTCCCCATTATCATGAGGGCTGAAAGCCCGCCCCATCCCCATGCCACAATCCCTGAGCCTCGTTATCCTCCACCTCATTTTCAGCACCAAAGACCGGCGTCCCTTGCTGGCCGGCGACGTGCGGCCAAAAATTCATGGGTATCTTGCCACCGTTATTCGTAATGCGGATTGCGAATGTTATCGGGTGGGCGGGGTTGCGGATCATGTGCATGTGGCCATTCGATTGTCGCGCACCATCACCATTGCGGATTTGGTGGAGCAATTGAAAGCCTCGTCTTCCAAATGGCTGAAAACCCAGTCGCCTGCATTGTCTGCCTTTGGGTGGCAACGAGGCTACGCCTGTTTTTCCGTCGGACCGGCCGATGTCGAATCGCTGAACGCTTACATTGACGGTCAGGAGAAGCATCATCGGACCCGGTCGTTTCAGAATGAATTCCGGATGTTCCTCAAAAAATACGGGGTGAACTACGACGAGGCGTATGTTTGGGATTGACCTGCATTGAGGCGGGCTTTCAGCCCTTGGATCATTGTGGGGTGGGAAGCCCGGGGGCGTTGCCCCGGGTTGACATGAATCCAGCCCCCGTTGCCATCCTGCGGAACGCTTCGCTGTTGAGCGCCAACGGCGCGGCCTCATGCCAGCCTGGGGCAACGCCCCAGGAAAGCGCGTCCCCATTATCATGAGGGCTGAAAGCCCGCCCCATCCCCATGCCACAATCCCTGAGCCTCGTTATCCTCCACCTCATTTTCAGCACCAAAGACCGGCGTCCCTTGCTGGCCGGCGACGTGCGGCCAAAAATTCATGGGTATCTTGCCACCGTTATTCGTAATGCGGATTGCGAATGTTATCGGGTGGGCGGGGTTGCGGATCATGTGCATGTGGCCCTTCTATTCTTGCTAATCGCCAGTCCATTCTTTTTCAAGACACGACACACCGTTGCCGTGGTTGGCTGGTTTATTGCACTTGGAATTCTTATCATCAGCAGGTGCATCCCAGCACGGGCCGGCCATCACCCATTTCCCCAAATCAAAAATTCTCCGCTCGCCTTCCACCAGTCCCGGCGTGTCTGTCAGGATTCTCATTTCGCCCGGTCAGTGGCGGCCAGGTTGGCGGCGATTTCCCGGGCGGTGTCAGCATCCAAGGGCGTGCGTCCGCGGTAGAGCCTGGCGAAGGTCCGGGCGCTCATGCCGGATCTTTTTGTACGCCGGGATTTCTCGGGGGTGATGAACCAGCCACCGGGTTCTTCGCGCACGATGTATTGCTGGCCGTCAACCAGTCCCCGGATGGTCAACCGGCTCTTGTCTGCTTTGGCCACGGTCGTCATCAGGGAAATCTCCCATACCCGGCACGGATTGCAGGGTTGATTTCAGGCCGCCCCCTCACCCCTTCCCAAACGCCGCGTCAAACGCCGCCGCGTTCGGCGTGAAATCCAGCTTGCGCACAAACGCGCACGATTCCCTCGCCCCATGCTCCCGGTCCATCCGGCCATCCTCCCATTCCACCGAGAGCGGGCCGCGATAGCCCATGTCGTTCAGCGCCACGATGATCTCCTCAAAGTCAATGTCCCCATGCCCCGGCGAACGGAAATCCCAGTACCGCCGCGCATCGGTGAAATCCGTGTGCCCGCCAAAAACGCCCACGGTGCCGTCCCCGTGGCCCCACCAGGCGTCCTTCATGTGGACGTGAAAAATGCGCCCCGGAAACTCCCGGAGGAATTTCACATAATCCACCCCCTGATACCCCAGGTGCGAGGGATCGTAATTGAAACCAAAGCGCGCATGGTTTTTCACCGCCGCCAGCGCCCGCCGGGCCGACGCGATGTCAAACGCGATTTCCGTCGGGTGAACCTCCAGCCCAAAATTGACGTTCTCCGCCTCAAACACCTCCAGGATGGGCAGCCAGCGCTTGGCAAAATCCGCATAGCCCCGCTCCAGAAAAGCCTGGTTCGTGGGCGGAAAGGCATAAAGCGCGTGCCAGATGGACGAGCCGGTGAAGCCGTTGACCACGGCGGGAAATTCATCGCCCGGGCGTCCGGGTTTGGCATCGAAAAACTTCCGGGCGGCGCGCGCCGTGGCCTTCACCTTTTCGGCGGCGCGCTGGCGCACGCCTTCGGGCGCTCCGTCGCCCCAGACATCGGCCGGCAGGATGGCCTGGTGCCGTTCATCAATCAAATCGCACACCGCCTGCCCCACCAGGTGCGTGGAAATCGCCTGGCAGCTCAGCCCGTGCTTCGCGAGCAGCGCCCATTTCTTTTTGACGTAACCAGGCTCCGCCAGCGCCCGGTCCACTTCAAAATGATCGCCCCAGCAGGCCAGTTCCACCCCGTCGTAACCCATGGCCTTCACCTTCGGGGCCAGTTCGGCGAGCGGGAGATCGGCCCATTGGCCGGTGAACAAAGTGACGTTTCTTGGCATAAGCAATCCGGGATTGAATGGTTAATGACTCATGGACGATGGATGATGAAGACAGAAGTCCCGCCTTGTCAATTATCCATTGTCCTTTGAGCGATCTTCCGTTATCCCTTGTGCATCATCCATGTTATGAAAGCATCCACCCCTCCAGTGGCGGGCGCCTTGACCCGCCGCCGGTTTCTGCAAACCACCGCACTCGCCGCCGGCGCGGTCACTTTTGGTTTCCCGGCCCTCGTGCGCGCTCAAAACCTCAACAGCAAACTGAATATTGCCGTCATTGGCGCGGGCGGCAAGGGCGCGGGTGACACCGATTGCTGCGCCACCGAAAACATCCTGGCCCTCTGCGATGCCGACCGCAACCATTGTGAGAAACAGCTTCAAAAATATCCGGACGCCAAATATTACCACAACTTCCGCCAGATGCTCGATGAACTCGGCAAGTCCATTGATGCTGTCAACATCGCCACCCCGGATCATTTTCACGCCATTGCCGCCACGGCGGTTATGGAACTTGGTAAGCCGGTGTATTGTCAAAAGCCCCTGACCCAGACCATTTACGAGGCCCGGCAACTGCGCGCCCTTGCCCACCAACACCAGCTCGTCACCCAAATGGGCAATCAGGGCAGCGCCGAGGACGGTCTCCGCCGGGGGGTGGAAGCCCTCCAGGCCGGGATTATCGGTCCCGTCAAAGAAGTGTACATCTGGACCAACCGCCCGATTTGGCCCACGCAGGGCATTGACCGGCCGGCCGGCTCGGACCCCGTCCCGGACGGCCTGGATTGGGATTTGTGGCTCGGCCCCGCCCCGCTGCGCCCCTTCAAAGCCGGCTTCTATCATCCGTTCAACTGGCGGGGCTGGCTGGACTTCGGCACCGGCGCTTTGGGCGACATGGCCTGTCACACCGTCAACCTGGCCTTTCGCGGTTTGCAACTCGGGTATCCCACCGAGATCGAGGCGAAATGTTCCGGCCTCAAGCCGGAAACCTATCCGTTGAGCTCCACCATCCGCTTTGAATTTCCCGCCCGGAAAATTTCCCGGCCCGCCGCCCATCGCACCCTCTTTCATCACCATGACACCCAAACCTATGCCCCCGCCACCTTGTGGTGGTATGACGGCGGCCGGCCGCAACCGGGCACGCGCGGCGGCCATGACGGCGGCAACAAGCCGCCGGTGGAACTCACCGCCGACTTGGTGGCCCTGCTCGGCGAGGTTCCGGCCAGCGGCTGCCTCATGCTGGGCGACCAGGGAACCCTGTTTTCACCCGATGATTATGGCACCGAGTTTTTTGTGAAGCTGAAGGGCGAAAAGAAATTCACCCACTACAAAAAGCATCCGGTCGTGCTGTCCCTCCCGCAAAGCATTCCGCGCAACCGCTTCAAAGGCGGCGCCGATTACCGGCATCATCAGGAATGGATCGCCGCCATCAAGGCCAACGATCCGGACCTCTGCTACTCGCGCTTTGACCTCGCCGGCCGCCTCACGGAAATCATGCTGCTCGGCTGCGTGGCCCTGCGCACCGGCAAAAAACTGGAATGGGACGGTCCCGCCATGAAGGTGAAGAACGTGCCGGAAGCGGCGCAATTTATCCGGCGCACCAACCGGCCGGGTTGGGTTTAAATGGGCGCGAATTTAAACCGCTGAAATCATTATGGGCAATCCCACGAATTCCATTTCCAGTCCGGCGCCCGCGCCGGGGGGTTCGCTGCCGGCGTATCTCGCCGGCGCCGTGCCCAACCCGCCGGGAAAACGCGCCCCATGGTATAAAAACACCGCCCCCGCCTACGCCGGCATCTTCCTGTGGTTTGTCTTCTGGCAGGACGCCGTCAATGCCCCCGGCGCCGGGGGACTGCTCTCGCAAGGCGTGGCCTGGGCCTTCCTCTGCCTCGTGCTCGCCGCGTTGATCTGCCATTTCCTGTTCTACCTGGCCCCCGGACTGCTCGGCATGAAAACCGGACTGCCGCTCTACATTGTGGGCGCCTCCACCTTCGGCGCCACCGGCGGCTTTCTGATGCCGGGATTCCTCATGGGCCTTCTCCAATTTGGCTGGCTCGCCGTGAACATCTATTTCTCCTCCCTGGCGCTCGCGGCCGTCCTGCCCGTGAAGGCGGAAATCATCATGGTCGTCTGGGGCGTGCTGGCCGCGTTCGTCGGCCTGAAGGGCATTCAGTACGTCGCCAAAGTCGCCACCTGGCTCCCGCTCATTCCGCTGGTGATCCTCGTGCTGTTGCTGGCCAACACGGCCGGAACCATCGGTGGGTTTGACCCGGCCAAATTTGTGGCGTTGCACCAATCCGTCGTGACGGGCGTGCCGCCCGCCTTGGGCTTTTTTGGGGTGCTCGCGTTCATGCTCACATTTGTGGTCGGCTTTTTTGCCACCGCCGGCGCCGCCGGGGCCGATTTTGGCGTCAACAGCCGGGACCGGTCGGACGTGGCCCTGGGCGGTCTTGTGGGCGTGGCGCTGGCCATCGTCTTGACCGCCGGCGCCTCGATGCTCATCGTGGCCGGCGTCTACGGCTCGCCCGGGTTAAGCCGGGCGGCGGTCACCGCCGGAGGCGGAAAAATGATCCTGCAAAGCCCGGCGCTGATCCCCGTGATTTTGGGCGCGTCGGCCGCCAAATGGATGGCGTTTCTGCTGGCGCTCGCCGCCTTCCCCACCGCCTGTTTCTCCTCGTTCATTGCGGCCAACAGCTTCAAAACCACGCTCCCCAGGGTCAATCCCTTCGTCTCCGTCGGCTTGGGCGCGGCCGTGAGCATTGCCCTGGCCCTCTCCGGCTGGGCTGGCAGTGCGATTATTGTCTTTCAGATCATCGGCGCCTCCTTTGGTCCGATTTGCGGCGCCATGCTGGTGGACTACCGGCTCAGTGGCGGCCAATGGAACGGCCCGCGCGCCGGTTTCAACCCGGCCGGCTGGATCGCCTGGCTGTTCGGCTTTGGCGTCGGCATCCTGCCCATCCTGAACCTCTATCCTGTCCCCGCGGCCCCGCTCGCCGCCTTCCTCGTCGGCGCGCTGGTTTACTGCGTCTGCGCCAAAGCGAACCTGCTCTCCCCCACCCTCCCCCTGCCCGTCAAAAATGACCCGGGCCGGCAGTCCCGAACTTTGTCATAACCGTCGCTCTGCGACCTCGCCACCGTCGCGGAGCGACAGCCTGAAATTCATTCCCAATCTCCGGCGTTGGCCATCCGGATACGGACGTTTCCCCAACCCCATGGGAAACCAGAAGACCGGGGGCAACCGCTTCAAGCCCGTAGGGCTGCCCTATTTGTAGCAATCATCCCCAAACCAAAGCAAACCAAGCTCCGTAGGAGCGGCATCACTGACATTCCCCGCAGTTTGCCCGCGCCCCCCTTGCCTAACCGGCGTTGGCCATCCGGTTGCCGTTGACCATCCATTAGGGCGCACAGGCCACAGGATTTCCAGGGAAATCACTGGGCTTGTCGGCCCGGTGTCCTCACCCGGCGTTTTGCCTTCTCCATCTCTGCGATCTCTGCGTTCTTTGCGGTAAAATTTCCCCACCCTCGTTCGTATTTCGCTGTTTAACCCCCCCTTCTGTGTTCTTTGGGTGGTAAACCCCCGTCTTTGCGTTCTCTGCGTTGCGGTTGGATCAATGCCCCGCCTTCCTCGGCCTCTGCGGTTCAACTCCCCTGCCATTCCCGTTACCTGGTAACGCAATATGCTCAAAATCACCAATATCCCTTGACACCACTTAACCCCTTCCCCTCCAACGGGTTGCCCATCGTGTCAAGCCAAATCCGCATCCCATCGCGTTACTAGGTAACGAAACTTGCCGGCTTTTTATTTTTTTTCCGCGCTCCACACTCATCTCGCTTCCTTGACAAAGCCGCCTGAACGTGCCATATTAATGCCGTGCGGAGGCTCGGTCGTGTTGGTTTGGTTCGGTCCGAAACGGCCCGGAACGGAAAAACACGGGAAAACTCCATTGGGATCAATAAAAAAACCTCCGCGCGAAATCCCCTTTCTCCCAGTACTGGCCCGCCATAATCCACTCCCCCACCGGAATCAGTTTGTAAATCTTTGAACATCACTTAAGATTCCTCGTCAATCATTTATGCCGGCATCCAACGACAAACCAGACCCATGCGGCGGTGGCGACTGCGATTACGCCCTCGCGTTCCTCGTGCTGCGCGGCTGGCTCGGCGTGCGGGCCCTCCTGACGGGCATTGATAAATTCGCCGCCTTTAAAACCATCCAAAAACCCCTCGTGGATCCGCTCACCGGCATGGAGGACCCCAGCGGCGCCCTGGTCGAGGTCAAGATCAAGTTTTACGCCCTCACCAATTACTCCGGCGTCCCCCCCTCGCTCAAGGACAAGCTCGCCGCCGAACCCCTGCTGCCCCACTTTGCCCTGGCTCCGTTTGAGGCCCTGCTCGGCCCCGTCCTGATCCTCACCGGCCTCCTGCTCCTGATCGGCTTGGGCACGCGTTTCTCACTCTTTCTGCAGGGACTGCTGTACATTGCCCTGATGGCCGGACTGCTCTTGATTGGTCAGGATGACGGCATCGCCTGGCTGGGCGTCCATGCCGCCCTGGTCGCCCTGGCCCTGATGCTCGCGAAACACAACCGCCTCTGCCTCTCCAAAAAATGGTAACCAACCCGCTCACCCGGCGTGAATTCGTGCGCACCACGGCGGCGGTCGGGGCCGGACTGTGGCTCGCCGGCCACGCCCCCCTGCTCGGCCAGGCGGCGGATCCGCACCGCAAATTGAACATCGCCCTCATCGGCTTCGGCGCGCAGGGCCGTGTGTTGCTGGAATCGCTCCTCGTCATCGAGGGCATCCAACTGGTGGCGGTGGTGGATATTTGGGACTACGCCCGCACCTACGCCGAAAAGTACCTCAAAAAGCTGAACGTCGAAGTCCGCACCTATGTGGACTGCGAAGCCCTGCTCGCCGGGGAAAAGGACCTGCAGGCGGTCGTCGTGGCCGCCCCCGATTTCTGGCACGCCCCCATCACCAACGCCTGCCTCCAGGCCGGCCTGCATGTCTATTGCGAAAAGATGATGTCCAACACCATCGAAGGCGCGCGTTCGATGGTGCAGACCATGCTGTCCACCGGCAAACTGCTGCAAATCGGCCACCAGCGCCGGAGCAATCCCCGCTACCTCTTCGCCCTCAACCGCCTCTTGCGTGAGGCCAGACTCTGCGGCCGCCTCACCGCCGCCCAGGCACAATGGAACCGCGCCGTTGCCGAAGATTTCGGCTGGCCGAAAAAAGCCGTCATCCCGCCCGCAACCCTCGCCAAATACGGCTACACCGACATGCACCAATTCCGCAACTGGCGCTGGTTCAAGGGACTCGGCGGCGGCCCCCTCTCCGACCTCGGGGCGCATCAGATTGACATCTTCAACTGGTGGTTTGGCATTGCCCCGCGCTCGGTGATGGCCAGTGGCGGCGTGGATTATTACAAAACCCACGAATGGTGCGACAATGCCATGGTGATCTACGAATACGCCTTTCCCGAGGGCGTCGCGCGCGCCTTCTATCAGGTGCAGACCACCACCAGCGCCGGCGGGGGCTACTTCGAAATGTTCATGGGCGACGAAGGTTCGCTCAAAATGTCCGAGGATCCCAAACTCAGCGCCGTTTATCGCGAGGCGCGCGCCCCTTCGTGGGACAATCTGGTCTCCAAAAACTATCTCCGGGGCCAGCCCGCCCCCGCCCTGGCCTCGCCCGCCGATGCCACCCGGGTGGACGCGCGCGAAACCGCGCAACTGGCCGCCTACGACATTCCCGTGGTGTTCAACAAGAAACCGCACCAGCCGCACCTGGAGAATTTCTTCCACGCCGTGCGCGGCCAGGCCCGGCTCAACTGCCCCGGAGACGAGGCGTTTGCCAGCGAATACGTCATTCACAAGGCCAATGAAGCCATTGCCTTGGGCCGGAGCATTGAGATCACCGCCGAAGAAACCAAAGCCTGACTCCTTTTAACATGCACTATCATGATATGAAAATTCCCTTCCTGTGGCCCTCCGTCTGTCTTCTCCTCGTCTGCTCGTTCAACGCAACCGTCGCCGCCGACCTGGTGCCGTTGAAAACCGAACTGCCGCCCCCGCTCTTCGTGGGCACGCCCGTGCCGGTCAGCCTGCCGAATCTCGAACCCGCCCGCACGGGCCAGCGCCCCGACTTCCTGGTGCCCGCCGGCACCGTCAACCTGGCCAAAGGCAAAAAAGTCACCTCCAGTGATTCTGATCCCGTGACCGGCACCCTGGACCTGGTGACCGATGGGGACAAGGCCGGCGATGAAGGATCCTGGGTGGAACTCGGGCCGGGCAAACAATGGGTGCAGATTGATCTCGGCGCCACCGCCGCCATTTCAGCCGTGATTGTGTGGCATTTTCACCAGCAGGCGCGGGTTTATCTCGATGTCGTGGTGCAGATTTCCGACGACCCGGAATTCAAAACCGGCGTCACCACCATTTTTAACAACGACGCCGGCAACGACCTGGGCCTGGGGGCCGGCAAGGATTACGCCTATGTCGAAACCTACGAGGGCCGGCTGATGGATGCCAAAGGGGCGAAGGGTCGTTATGTCCGGTTGTACAGCAACGGCAACACCACCAATAAACTCAACCATTACATCGAGGTCGAGGTCTTCGGCAAACCGGTCGCCTAAACTGATCTGGCTGTTGTTTGCCGGTCTCGCCTGCCTCGCCCTCTTGGTGCGGCTGCCGCAGTCCGGCAGCCGGCCCATGCACACGGATGAAGCGGTCAACGCTTGCATCACCGGCCAACTGTTGACCGGCGGCGCTTATCACTACGACCCGCAGGATCGCCATGGCCCGGCCCTTTACGCCGTCGCCCTGCCCCTCGCCCGGCTGGCCGGGGCCAAAAATCTGGCCACGCTGAACGAAACCACGCTCCGCCTGGGGCCGATTCTGATCGGCGGTCTGGCGGTCCTGTGGTTTGCCCTCCTCGTGCCCGATTTGGGCCTGCCGGTGGCCCTGCTGGCCGCGCTGTGGTGGGCGGTGTCGCCCCTGCCGGTTTATTACAGCCGCTATTTCATTCACGAAACCCTCTTCGTCGCCGCCACGCTGGGACTGCTGGGCTCCGGCTGGCGCTGGTTGCAGACCGGGTCCGTCCAGTCCGGAATGATGACCGGGCTGTGGGCGGCCCTGATGCTCGCCACCAAGGAGACCGCCGGCCTGAGTTTCGCCGCCGCCGCCCTCGCCGGCGGCTGGTGGCTCATCCGGCACCGCGCCCGCTCCTCGGATGCCATTCCCCGCTTGTTTGCGATGTCCGGCGGGTTTATTGACAAGAATGTCACCTGGCAGCGACCCCCAAAGGCCTCCGGGACACTGGCCGGTCGCTGGCTGGGGTTTGGGCTGGGCGGCTTGGTGGCGCTGGGCCTGCTCGTGGTCTTTTACAGTTGGGGTGGAAAACACTGGGGTGGTCCGGCCGACCTGCTGCGGTCACTGCCGCGCTTTTTGGTTCGTGCCTCGGGCGAAGGTCACCAGAAACCCTGGTGGTATTATCTGCGACTGCTGGGCGGCGGCTGGTCCGGCTGGAGCCTGTTGGCGCTGGCGGCGGTGGGAGCCGTCCGGGCGGTTCGCAGCCGGTCCTCCGGGGCGCTGGTCTGCTGGCTCATCTACTCCGTTGCCATCTTCATTTTCTACAGCGCCATTCCCTACAAAACCCCCTGGCTGGCGCTGAATCTGTTTTTGCCGCTGACCGTGCTTGCCGGAGCCGGGGCCATGACCTTGTGGGAGCTGGCTCACACCGGCGGGCTTGGCCGGGGATTCATCGCCGGGGCGGTCGTCCTGATTTTATTGATCGCACGCGACACCCGGCAGTGGGTCTTTCTTCGGCCGGCAGACGAGCAAAACCCCTATGCCTATGCCCACACCGGCGAGGACCTGTTGCGGCTCCCGCAGCGCCTGGCCCGGCTGGCGGGGCCGCAAACCACCCTCGCCGTCGTGGCGGCGGATCCCTGGCCGCTGCCCTGGTATTTGCGGGCCTTTCCCCGGGTGGGCTACTGGCGCCCCGGGCAAAATCCGGGCCGCGCGGATTTATATCTGACCTCGCCGGAAGCGGCGGGATCGTTGTCGGCCACCCTGGCGCGCTGGCGCCCGGAATATTTTGGCGTCCGTCCCGGCGTGTTGCTCATTCTCTGGACCCCGCCCGCTGGCCGGTGATCACGCCATGCCGGCCCAACCCCAAACCCCGGACCCGAACGCCCAGACCCGGCATGATCCACGTTTTTAATCATCACGCCATGGCGACGCTGTTTCAAGTGCGCCTCGCGGCCGAGGAGGCGGCCTACGCGGCTCAGGCCGCGCAGGCGCTGTTTGACGAGGCCGACCGGTTGGAAAATCTGCTGAGCCGCTTTCGGGAAAACAGCGAGATCAGCGCCATCGCCCGCCTTCAACCCGGCGAAACCCTGCGTCTAAGCGAACCCACCCTGGCCTGCCTGACCCTGGCGCGCGAAATGGAACAGGCCACGGATGGCGCGTTTTCCATCACCGCCGCCGCCCGCCAATCCCAGGCCGCACCGCCCCGCTGGTCACTGGACCCCGTTCCGCGCGTCATTCGCTGCGCAGCCGGCCGGTTGGAGTTTGATCTCGGGGCCATTGGCAAGGGGTTCGCCTTGGATCGCATGGCGCTGGAACTGGCCGAATGGGAATGCCCGGCATTTTTATTGGTTGCCGGAGGCAGCAGCATTTTGGCCGGCGACCCGCCGCCGGACAGTCCCGGATGGTCGGTCGGTTTGGGCGATGATCACAGCGAACCGCGCCACTGGCTGAAACACGGCTCGCTCAGCGGTTCGGGCATCGCGGTGAAGGGCCATCACATCCTTGATCCGCGCACCGGCCAGCCGGCCAGACTCCGCCCCCGGGCCTGGGCGTCGGCTCCCAGCGCCGCCGTTTCCGACGCCCTCTCCACCGCCTTCATGGTGTTGAGTGAACCTGAAATCGCCCGTCTTCTGACCGAACGCAACGACTGGCGGGCGTTCCTTCAGGATGATGGAAACTGGCGGATTTTGGGTGGAACACTTGTATGATCAACCACCCATCAATTCGTCTTTCGCCCTTTGCCCGCCTGAGCTACCTTGATTAAATGTTATTTGAACGCCAACGATTGCTTTTGACCATGCTGGATGCCCTGCGCGATCCGGTGAGCAATACAGATTTTCAAAAGCTCTTGTTTTTCTACACCCATGAGTGCGAGAAAGCACCCAGTTATGAATTTGTGCCTTACAAGTTCGGTGGTTTTTCCTTCACTTCCTATGCGGACAAACGGCGTTTAACCGAAGCCGGTCTGTTGGTGGATGCCGATCAATGGGAGATGACTCCCGCAGGACGTGAAACAGCGCGGCAAAAAGCGGTGGTGCCATTGGTTGTGGCTGGATTTTGTCGCCGCCATGCCGGTCAGCGCGGTAATGAATTAATTGCGGAGCAATATCGGAAATATCCTTATTATGCCATCCGCAGCGAAATTGTGGAAAAAATTCTGCCGGACGGGGAATCCCGAAACCGGGTCGCAGCGGCGCGCCCGGTCAGGCGCAAACCCGGACTGGTGACCATTGGTTATGAGGGGCGGAGTTTGGAGGCTTACCTCAATCTGCTGCTGCAAAATTCGGTGAGCCTGTTGTGTGACGTGCGACGGAATCCGCTGAGCCGAAAATATGGTTTTTCCAAAAGCACCTTGAGCAAAGCTTGTGATGGCGTGGGCATCTGCTATGAGCATCTGCCGGAATTGGGCATTGCGTCCGAGGAGCGGCGCGAACTGGTGACCCAGGCGGATTATGACGCCTTGTTCGCCATTTATGAGCGTGAAAGTCTGCCGAAACAAGCAGTGGCTTTGACTGGAATTCGCAACTGGGTGGGGGCGGGCGAACGCGTGGCGTTGACGTGTTTTGAGTTGTTGCCGCAACAATGTCACCGGCACTGTGTGGCCGAGGCTCTGGCGCACGATCTGGAAAGGGATTTGGTGGCGGTGCACTTGTAGGCATGGTTATGACCAGGGAGCGAGTATTAATCACCGTCAAGACCTGCCCGACACTGTCGCGAAAATACGGGGAGACAGTTTGCACTGCCGGAGTGCGCGAAGATGGCACTTGGATGCGGATTTATCCCGTGCCCTTTCGCCGCTTGGAGGAGGTTGAGCAATATGAGAAGTTTGATTGGATTGAAACGGATTTCGTCCGGGGCAGCTCCGATCCGCGCCCAGAAACTCGTCACCCTGCGGACTTGGCGAAGATGCAGCCGGCGGGACATATGGGAACCGGAGACCATTGGCGACAGCGCCGTGAGTTGTTACTGAAGCAGGCGGTCGTTTATAACCGGCTTGAACCGCTGCTGGTTGGGGCAAAGGAAAACCGCCTGTCTCTGGCCGTTTTCAAGCCGACAAAGGTTCGTGGATTTATCTGGGAAAATGATGACCGCGACTGGGATCAAAGCAAGGTGGCGCAAATGCGCGACCAATCCAGACAGACACAAATGTTTGCCGAGGATGTTTGGCGCGAAACCTTCAAAATCATTCCCAAGCTGCCTTACGCATTTTCATGTCAACTGGAAGATGCCGATGGCAGGAAAAGTACCATGCAAGTGCTGGATTGGGAATGCGGCCAATTATTTTGGAATTGTCTGCGCCGCCACGGTGATGAAGCGTTGGCGTTGGAAAAGGTGAAGGCGAAATACTTGGACGAGTTTGCGAAACGCGACCTGCATTTTTTCCTTGGTACAATGCAACAGTTTCATGGCTTCGCCCCAAACCCCTGGGTTATCGTGGGGGTATTTGCCCCGCCGCACGAACATCAATTATCTTTCCCTGATATTTAAAACATGAAAAAAACATCCGCCATCAATGACCTGCTCAACGTCATGGCCACCCTGCGTTCGCCGCAGGGCTGTCCGTGGGATCGCGAGCAAAACCATCAGACGCTCCGCCGCCACGCCATCGAGGAGGTTTATGAACTCATTGACGCCATCGAGGCTGGTGACGACCAGGAAATGGCCGAGGAACTGGGCGATTTGCTGTTGCAGGTGGTCTTCCACTGCCAGTTGGCTGGCGAACGCGGCGCCTTCGATTTCGAAAAGGTCACCCGCCTGATTGTGGAGAAACTCATCCGCCGCCATCCCCATGTGTTTGGTGACACCAAGGTTCGGAACGTGGATGAAGTGTGGGCCAACTGGGAAAAAATCAAGAAAGCCGAAAAGGACGGCACCCGGCATGAACGCGCCTCCGCGTTGGACGGCATCCCCCGCCATCTTCCGGCGCTGGCGCGCGCCGAAAAGCTCGTCAAGAAGGCCCGCAAAGCCAAACTGCTTTCCACCGCGCCCGCCACCCGCCGGCGATTAACGAAACCCGCCCTGGCCCGCGAGTTGTTCGCGCTGGCGGAATTGGCCCAGGCCCGCGGCTGGTCGGCCGAGGAACTGCTGGCCGGCGAGGTCAAAAAGCGGGAAAAGCGGTTGCGAAAATTGGAAGCGGCGGCCTGAATGGTGCCCCATCCTCAAAAACTGCCCGCAAAATGCGCCGGGAGTAAATGATTGTCCGAATTAAATTGCGGGTGTGAGACAAAATTCTTCGATTTTGAAATAACGGCTGGTTTTTTTGGGGT
>CAZUBG010000106.1:0-17957 GCA_964618545.1 uncultured Bifidobacteriaceae bacterium
CTTGATGTTTTGGATGCGCCACATTTCTCGGAAATAGCGCCGGAATTTCTGGCCAGACTGACGCGGGCTGACCTCGTAATTGCGCATCATGCTGAATTCGACATTCGGAAGTTGCGCGGCACGTTGGAGCATTTTGGCTTGCCTCTGCCAGAGTTTTCGTATGTTTGCACCTGTCAACTCGCCAAGCGTGTTTGGCCAGAACTGGAAAATCATCAACTCTCCACGTTGATGGCGCACATCGGCCATGATTTTAACCATCACCACGCCCAGGCCGATGCCGAGGCCGCAGGACGTGTGCTGCTGGTGATGATGGAACACGCGAAGGCAAGCACCCCGCGCGAGTTGTTGCAAAAGACAGGTGTGCAGCCGAAGCAATTTCCCCAGAGAGAAATACCCGGAAGCACACGTGTCGCGAAATTGCTCACCATGAGCCAAACGAAAGCCAAATAATGACCTCAATATGACCCAACAACCACAAAACGCAGAAACTGCCAACCTTTCTTTCTCTCTGCTTGAGATCGCATCTTGGACGCCGGGCGTGAGCGAAGATTTGGAGCCCAAAATCCGTGCCAGCATTCCAGCATTGCAACGCGGCTTGGTGTGGAGTCCTCAGCAAAATGAACTGCTGTGGGACTCAATTCTTCGGGGTTTCCCAATCGGCGCTGTTGTGGTAACTAAGTATTCACAAAAACTAAAGAAGACTTCCGAAGCGGCAGATGCCAACATAAAGTATCATCTTTTAGACGGGCAGCAGCGCTGCAATGCCATTGCGATAGGCTTTTCCGACCCATTTTCGTCAAAGAAATTGCTAGAAAAGAAAATGGTAGAGTCCATTCTTTGGCTGGACCTTGATCCGACATTAGAGCAGAGCAGCACCCGCAAATTTTTAGTTCGCGTAACCACCACCGCCCATCCTTGGGGCTATCGCAAAGATGACTCCGCCACTCCATTGAGTGTCTGGGACATTCGAAATGCACTCGCCCGATTGGGACTGAATTCTGCTGACCCGCAGTATCAGCGCCCTTCCCCCGAAAAACTCTGGCCGTGTGAAGCTGCTGCAAATATCCCGGTTCCACTGTCGTGGCTGCTTCAATTGCCGTTGGATGATGAGACCTCATACTGGATCAAGCTTGGATTAAGAGCAGAGGAGGCCGCCAGTTTTCAGTGGGCATCGAAAGTCCGCGAGTTCTGCATGGATTCTGAAACAGCAGAACGCAAGGCGCGAATTTTCAAGGGAATCAGGCGCGCAAATGAGGCGAGGCTCATAGCGATCGAGGCCCCGGATGACTTGCTGGAAGTATCGGAGCAGGAAAAGGCCAGTGGCAGCGACCGAGAAGATGTCAGCAATATCGAGCAGCTTTTTCAGCGGCTGAACAGGCAGGGAACTAAGCTTGATGGCGAGGAACTTGCCTATTCGATGATCAAGGCATACTGGCCGGACTTGGAGGGGCCGATAAACGAAGTGGCCGATAAACGGATGCCTCAGGCGAGAATGGTGTCCCTCGGGGTCCGCGCCGCACTCGCCCACGCTGCCCTCACAAAAGACATAAAGCTCAACCTTCCTGGATCACCAACCGTAAGTGCCTTGAGAGTCATTGCCAGAACCGACGAGGAAAAAAGAGATGTAATTCAACAATTTATTACGCACGATCTTCTCAGCGCATGTGTTCTCGTTGACAATTGGCTGAAATACAACTTGAAGACAAATAAAAGCGGGTTACTGCCTGTGCATATCACAAGTATCGCCATGATTTCGCGTGAGGTTTACCTGCTCTTGCTGCACTTCGCCAAGCGGATGGTTGGGAAGGAAGAACCGGAGCAGTGGAAGATCACTGTGCAAGCTCTGTCCACATTGGTTCAGTGGTTTGCGCCTGAAAAAATCAAGGTTGTCAATCGCGTGTATGCACGCTGCCGAAATGAAATGACCATTGGAAATATCCAACTGGCATTAAAGGAAGCGATTGATGCCGGTGAACTCCTAAAGCCACATACACCCGAAGCGGTTGAAGCTTTCGTCATCTTGCCGTCGGACGAAATCAAGGACTGGCATTGGGGGAAACTCGTTCAGATCGACGGAGACTTGGCGGCGACAGAAGCGTGTCGTAATTTATGGGAAGGTTTCCTGAATTTTCGCAGCAATCGCGAGCTTTTACTTTATGCGCAAAGGGATTTTATTTCAAGGCGTTTTCGGGACTATGATCCGGCCCGAAAGGATCTCTGGGAGGCTCACAATCGGCCTTGGGATTTTGACCACATTTTGGCGTCGTATTATTTTTACAACAGAAAAGACGGGACTGCCTATCGGGGTGTATGCGGCCAATGGGGTTACACCATAGGAAATCTCCGAGCCTGGCCGTTCGAGGATAACCGTTCGGACCAAGCTGAGACGGCGGCCGATAAAATCCAAGGAGATCCGGTTCGGCTTGATGATAGCTTTTTAACCCTTGAAGAAGAGCGCGCTTTTTCCGGTGCCGACCAGACCCGCGGCGACGAGGCCACGGCTCGCGCATTCGCGAGTAATTGTAGAACCCGTCTCTTGAGGATATACCGTGAGTGGTATGAATCGGTAGGGGTTGGCAAGTTGCTTGCTAACGTTAATGCCCAAATGCCAGTCGCGAAAGAATCGAATTCAATTAACCGAAGCAATGAGACAGATTAAAACAATTGATACCTCCATCCAAATAACATAAAAGCATGAACTATTACTGCAAATATTGTGGCACGTCGAATTCGAGTCTTTCGACCCTGACGGCAAATCCCTGCATGAGGCATCCACTTGGGCCGAACAAGGGAAAACACGCTCTTTATGAGGGGAGCGAAAAGCCAAAATATCAATGCAAGTTCTGCGGCACCTCCAACTCAAGCCTGAGTTCGCTGACAGCAAATGCCTGCATACGACATCCCTCCGGTCCAAACAAAGGCAAGCACGAGCCAGGTTTGTAAAGTCTCAGTCAGGCACCGCTCACACAGCATAATTTTCGTTGCGGAGCCAGAGGCGTTTGCCCCGTCGCGGGAGACAGGCCCGGTTGCAATTCCCCCTTGCAGGACTCCGCCTTGCAACCGGGCCTGACTCCCGCTCCCCCTTGCCAGCCAGACCCGGTCAAACCATTGCATCAGCCCGCTGTCCCTCGTCTGAGCAGGTTCTAACTCCGCCTAAAACAGTCGTTATTCAATTCCGGGGGCGGCGTCAATGATTGCCCCAGCCCGATAAAAATCCTGAAATTTTCCTTGGATTTTAATGCTGATTATAATATCTACCCAACAAGTAGTTATTTAAGCAATGAAGGCTGCGCTCGCCCGGGGTGGAAACCGGCGGACAGTGCAATCGGCCGGCGAAATCCGACCGCTTGGAAGCCTGTTCCATCAAAAAAATGGGCGGGGATGAATGACTCGATTGGATGATGGACTTTTGGCCGGGGAAGCGGCATATATGCCGCGCTCCCGCTGTTTTTGCCGGCAGGGGACGGTTTTTAACGCATGTTTTTTTCACGCCAACGCAGTGTGTTGCCGGGCTTCAAATTGACGCTCGGGTTCACGCTGTTTTACCTGTGCCTGATTGTCCTCATCCCGCTTTCCTCCATCTTCACCAAAACCAGTTCGCTCACCTGGGCTGAATTCCATCAGGTGGCCACTTCCCCGGTGGCCATGGCCTCCTACCGGCTGACGTTCGGGGCGTCGTTTTGCGCGGCGATGGTCAATGCCGTGTTCGGCCTGATCGTGGCCTGGGTGCTGGTGCGGTATCAGTTCTTTGGCAAGCGCCTGGTGGATGCGCTGGTGGACCTTCCCTTCGCGCTGCCCACGGCCGTGGCGGGCATCACGCTGGCGCGGTTGTATGCGGATAACGGCTGGATCGGCCATGTCCTCTCCCGGACCGGCCTCCAGGTGGCCAACACGCAGCTCGGCATTTTTGTGGCGCTCACCTTCATCGGCCTGCCGTTCATCGTGCGGACGGTGCAGCCGGTGCTGGAGGATTTGGATGCCGAAATCGAGGAGGCGGCGGCCAGCCTGGGGGCCAACCGCTGGCAGATTTTCTGGCGTGTGATTTTCCCGATGCTCCGGCCGGCGTTGCTCACCGGCGTCGCCCTGGCGTTTGCCCGCGCGCTGGGGGAATACGGATCGGTCATTTTCATCGCCGGCAACATCCCGATGAAAACCGTCATCACCCCGGTGCTGATCATGGGGGAACTGGATACGTTCAGTTATGCCAAAGCCACGGCGCTGGCGGTGGTGCTGCTCGTGATTTCCTTCCTCCTGCTGCTGATCATTAATTTGCTCCAATGGTGGAGCAGCCGCCATCATGCGCAGATGTGATCCATGAAAACCGCGCCCGCCTCCCATCCCGCTTCCAGCGCCGCCGCCATCGGCCGGCCGCGCCGCGCCACCGTCGAACCGCCGTGGGTGCGGGCGGGGTTGATTGGCATCACGCTCCTGTTTCTGGGCCTGTTCCTCATCCTGCCGCTGATCTCGGTGTTCATCCAGGCCTTCGGGCGGGGATTGGAGTACTATTTCCAATCCATCACGGATCCGATGGCCCTGAGCGCAATGAGGCTCACGCTGCTGACGGCGGTGGTGGCGGTGCCGATGAATTGTGTGTTTGGGGTGGCGGCGGCGTGGGCGATTGCGAAGTTCAATTTTCCCGGCAAGACCGTGCTGATCACGCTCATTGACCTGCCGTTCTCGATTTCGCCCGTGGTGTCGGGCCTGATCTTCGTGCTGGTGTTCGGCACCCAGGGCTGGCTGGGGCATTATGAAAACGCGGACCACCCGTGGTTTCCCTGGTTCCAAAACTGGTTGAACGCGCGTGACTTTCAAATCATTTACGCCGTGCCGGGCATTGTGCTGGCGACGGTGTTTGTCACGTTTCCGTTCATCGCGCGCGAATTGATTCCCCTGATGCAGGCGCAGGGCCGCACGGAGGAGGAGGCCGCGCGGGTGCTGGGCGCCAGCGGCTGGCAAACCTTCTGGCTCGTGACCATCCCCAACATCCGGTGGGGCCTGCTGTACGGCGTGATTCTGTGCAACGCCCGCGCCATGGGCGAATTCGGGGCCGTCTCCGTGGTCAGCGGCCACATCCGCGGCCAGACGAACACCGTCCCGCTGCACATTGAGGCCCTGTATGACGAATATAATTTCACCGGCGCCTTTGCCGTGGCTTCGCTGCTGGCCTTGCTCGCGCTGGTCACGCTGGTGTTGAAAACCTGGGCGGAACGCAAAAACGCCGCCCTCAAATCCGTGGTGGAATAAGGTCGCATGAGTGTTGAAGTCAAAAACGTCACGAAAAAGTTCGGCGGTTTCACCGCTCTCGACAACGTGAGCCTCAGGGTTGAGTCCGGCGAACTCGTCGCCCTGCTCGGCCCTTCCGGCTCGGGCAAAACCACATTGCTGCGGATCATCGCCGGCCTGGAATTTCCCGACCCCGGCGACGCGCATGTGCTCTACTACGGCGAGGACGTCACCCACATCCCCGCCAGCCAGCGCAAGGCCGGGTTTGCCTTCCAACATTACGCCCTCTTCCGGCACATGACCGTGTTTGAAAACATCGCCTTCGGCCTCCGGGTGCGTCCGCGCCAAACCCGTCCGCCGGAAGCGGAAATCCGCGCGCGCGTGGACAAGTTGTTGAAGCTCATCCAGTTGGACCCCATGGCCGGGCGGTATCCCTCGCAGCTTTCCGGCGGGCAGCGGCAGCGCGTGGCCCTCGCGCGGGCGCTGGCCGTGGAACCCAGGGTCCTGTTGCTGGACGAGCCGTTTGGCGCGCTGGATGCCAAGGTCCGCAAGGAATTGCGCCGCTGGCTGCGCCATTTGCATGAGGAAATCCACATCACCACCCTCTTTGTCACCCACGATCAGGAGGAGGCTCTGGAAGTCTCCGACCGGGTGGCGATTTTGCGCGCGGGCCGGGTCGAACAAATCGGCACCCCGGAGGAAATCTATGACCATCCCGCCTCGCCGTTTGTCTATGATTTCCTCGGCAACGTGAATCTGTTTCACGGCCGGGTGCAGGACGGCTCCGTGGTGATCGGGGACAATCAATTCGCCACCGCCGCCCACGGGGAGGACTCCCCTCCCACGGCCGTGGCGTTTGTGCGGCCGCACGACATCCGGGTCACCCGCGAGGCGGGCGGCGCGTCCCGGCTCGCGGCCAAAGTGGTGCGGAGCAATGCCGCCGGACCGATTGCAAATCTGGACCTCGTCCGGCTGGACAGCGGCGAACCCTTCAGCGTGCAGTTGAGCAAGGAGGAATTCCAGCAACTGCAACCCAAGGCCGGGGAGCAGGTGTTTGTGCAACTGCGGAATGTGAAAGTCTTCTCCGACGACTATTCGATTTGAGTTGAACAACCCGCCCGGCGGAAATCTCTCCGCATGGTCGGCCGGGGAGATGTCCGGTGAGGCGCCAAGCCAATGTCGCAAAAACGCTCTCACCCTGTCGGCCGGGTCCCCCGCCCGGCGTTCTTTGTGCTTTTCAATCCGCCCCCGCCCTCCGGCCTCCCCTTTCCGCCGCCCGTTTTTGACACGCTCGTTTTGAGATTTGCCACCCAGGCCCGGTTCAGGGATAATACCTCTCCGCGATGGCGGGCATATGATGAAACCACAAGTCGAAATCTACGACACAACCCTGCGGGATGGCTCCCAGGGGGAAGGCATCAACTTTTCAGTGGCGGACAAACTCCGCATTGCCGAAAAGCTCGACGCCTTCGGGGTGCATTATATAGAGGGCGGCTGGCCCGGCAGCAATCCCAAGGACATTGAGTTTTTCGCCCAGGCCCGGCGGAAAAAATTCAAACTCGCCCGGCTCGCCGCGTTTGGATCCACCCGCAAAAAGGGAACGCCCGTCGAGCAGGATGACCAGGTGCGGCTCCTGCTCGGGGCGGAGACCCCCGTGGTGACCATCTTCGGCAAGACCTCCCAGCTCCATGTGAAGGAGGTGCTCCGCTGCACGCCGGAGGAAAACCTGGCGATGATCGCGGACACCGTCCGCTATCTCAAGGACCACGGCAAATTTGTGGTTTACGACGCCGAACACGCCTTCGACGGCCACAAGCTTGACCCCGACTACGCCCTGGCCACCTGGCTGGCGGCGGAAAAGGCCGGGGCCGACTTCGTGGTGCTGTGCGACACCAACGGCGGCTGCCTGCCCGGCGAAATCTCCGCCATCACCCGCGCCGCATTCGGCCGCCTCAACTGCCGGATCGGCATCCACACCCATGACGACAGCGGCGTGGGCGTGGCCAACGCCCTGGCCGCGCTGGCCGAGGGCGCCGTCCAGGTGCAGGGCACCATCAACGGCTATGGCGAGCGCACTGGCAACTGCAATCTCACCAGCGTCATTCCCCTGGTTCATTTCAAAATGAACAGGACCTGCGTGCCGGCCCGGTCCCTGGCCAAGCTCCGGGAGCTTTCCCTGTTCGTGGATGAAGTCGCCAATTTCCGGCACAATCCCCGCCTGCCCTGGGTTGGCGCGGCGGCCTTCGCCCACAAGGGCGGCATGCATGTCAACGCCGTGCAGAAGCTCTCCTCCAGCTACGAACACATCAACCCCGAACTCGTCGGCAACCACCGCAACGTCCTCATCAGCGACCTCGCGGGCCGCAGCAACATTGTGATGAAGGCGCAGTCCCTCGGCGTCCGGCTGACCAACGACACCCCGGAGCTGCGGGCCATTCTGGACGCGATCAAACAGCGCGAGCACGAGGGTTATGAATACGAGGCGGCCGACGCCTCCATGGCGCTGCTCATCCGCAACACCCTCACCCTCAACGCCCAGCCCAAATTCATCATTGAGGCGTATCATGTTTCCATGCGCCGCGACCAGCACGATTCCATCTGTGAAGCCACGCTGAAAGCCCGGGTCGGTGAAACCGTGTACCATGAAGTGGCCGAGGGCGAAGGCCCGGTGAACGCCCTCGACGCGGCGTTGCGCACGGCACTGGTAAAATCGTATCCCAGGCTCAGGCACGTCTCGCTGACGGATTACAAAGTGCGCATTCTGGACGGCATCGCCGGCACGGCGGCCCGGACCCGCGTCCTCATCACCTCCTCGGACGGCAAGCGCGAATGGGGCACCGTGGGGGTAAGCGGGAACATCATCGAAGCCAGCCTGCAGGCGCTGGTGGATTCAATGGAATACGCCCTGCTGAGCCAGCAGCCTCCCTCCGGACTAATCCGGCGGAAAACCCAGCTTTGACCAGAGACGGTGGATGGGGGCTTCCAGCCGGTTGGCCAGCCACGGCCCCACGCCCAGGCCCCAAACGAACGAAGCCGTGACATCCGAAAAATGATGACAGCCCAGGGCCAGGCGCGACCAGGCCACCGCCGCGCCGGCCGCCAGCAACGCGACCGCCCAGCGTCGCTGACGGAACCAAGCCGCCCCGGCCAGCCCGGCCCAGACCGCCGTGTGGCCGGAGGGAAACGAAGAGAATTCGTACTTGCCGAGGGTCCAATGGGAGTCGTGGCGCAGCCCGTAAAACCCCTGCGGCGCCGACGCGCCCGGGCGCGTGCGTCCCACGGTGCAACGAATCAGCGTGGAACCCAGCCCCGTCAGCAAGCCCGCCACCAAAACCAGCAGCAACAGCCGGGCCGTCGCCCACTGGCACGCCATCGCCAGCCCGGCCACGAGGAGCAGTCCGGCCAGCAAGATCGGCGGCCAATCGCCGTACTGGCTCAACCGCCGGGCGGCGTCCCAGACGCCGCCCCCGTGAACCGCCAGGCAGCAGGTGCTGGTCACGGCGGTATCCAGGGCAAAAGCGAGGATGATGGCCAGCAACCCCGCGCCCCAAAAGACCCGCCAGTGTTCCCGCCCGGCAAATGCTGTGTTCGATGACATCCGGCGGGAGGTTAGTGGGTCAGAAGGGCAAACGAAACAAATTTTGGACCGCCGGGTCGGCGGGGAATTAACTGGACGCGCCGCAGTCCTTCATAAAGATTGGCCCAATGCGCAACTTGGAAGCGAAGCTCACTTCCCACCCCGTCCTGCTGATTCTGCTGCTGGGATTGATCTTGAATCTCAGCGGAACGTGGCTCGTGCCCTTGATTGACCGGGATGAGCCCCGCTTTGCCGAAGCTTCGCGGGAGATGCTCGAACGGAATGACTGGGTGGTCCCGTGGTTCAACGGGGAACCCCGCTATGACAAGCCGCCGCTGATTTACTGGGCGCAAATGCTCTGCTACCGGGGTCTGGGCGAAACCCCGTTTGCGGCCCGGCTGCCGTCCGCGCTGTTTGCCACCGGCACTTCCCTGCTGATTTTTTTCTGGGCCAGACGCCGGACCAAACCCGGCACCGCCCTGGCGGCGGCGGTCATCTTTACCACCTGCCTGCAAATGGCGGTCCACGCCCGGCTGGCCGTGGCCGACATGCCCATGGTCTTCTTTGTCTGCGCCGCCCTGTGGAGCGGCTGGGAATCCACCCGGCCGGAAACGGCGTCCCGCTGGCGCTGGTGGTGGATGTTTTATGTCAGTCTGGCCTTGGGATTCCTCGCCAAGGGCCCGGTGGCCTGGCTGCCCCTGGCCGGACTCCTCCTGGGAAAATGGCTTCGCCCCCAAGGGTTCATCCTGACTCCGGTGCGCCTGGTCCTGGGGATGCTCCTGACTTTGGGAATCGTCGCGCTCTGGGGGATCCCTGCTCTGTGGCAAACCCACGGGGAATTCCTGTATGTGGGACTGGGCCATCATGTGATTGACCGCTCACTGGAGACCCTGGACGGCCACGGGGCCCGGAACTGGCTGGGGTGGGTGGGAACTTCACCCTTTTATCTGCTGACGTTCTTCTTCAGTTTTTTCCCGTGGGCGTTCCGCGTCCCCCCGGCCTTGCGCAACTGGTGGCCGACCCGTCAAACGGACGTGTTCGGTTGGTACTTGCTGGTTCAAACCGGCGTGGTCTTCCTGGTTTTCACCCTCGTCCGCACCAAGCTGCCCCATTACACACTCCCCGCGTTTCCCTGCCTGGCCATTTGGCTGGCCAAAGCCGGGGAGGATGGGTTGCTGAAGAATGGGCGGGTGGGAAAACCGGCCGCCGGCATGACCGTTTTCATCCTCACCCTCACGCTTGCGGGGGGACTGGCCATCCGCCCGGATTTTGTCGCCCACAATCTCTTCGACAAAGCCCGGCCGCAACTGACGCCGGACATGAAATTCGCCACCGTTCAATATACGGAGCCCAGTCTGGTGTGGAAATTCCGCCAGGTGCTCACCAACGACATGCAGGAACTGTCCGCCAGCGAGGCGGCGGATTTTTCGCGCGCACCGACTCCTTCGATTTTAATCATGCCCACCCGGCTGTACGAAACCAACCGGGCCAATTGGGGCGCGCATCTTTCGGTGGTGCAAGTCCGGGGCATTAATTGGGCCACCTTTAACCACACCGAGCTGACGGCGTTGATTCACCCCTGACGGCCCGCCGCCGGGGAACCATCCGCGGCCACCAACAACCGATCCGCAGGGAAAGCGCGGCGGCGGAACCACCGCATGGCCAGGCAATCCACCATCCCGCGCCACATCCGGTTGCCGATGCCATACTTGGTCTTCCCCGCCGGACGATTGCGATGGTTGATCCGCACCTCCACCACGCGCTGTCCCCGAATGCGCAGCAGGGTCGGGATATAACGATGCAATCCGTTGAAGCCCGGCAGTTCGGCCAGCGCCGATTTGCGGATCAGGCGGAACGTACAACCCGCGTCCACCACCGCGTCACCGGTCACCCACCCGGCAAACCCATTGGCGATTTTCGAGGACAGCCGGCGCACCCAGTTGTCCTGGCGGGCCTGGCGCACGCCGCAAACGGCGGCGACTCCGTCCCGCATTTCGGCCAATAATCGTTTAATGTCCGCCGGATCATGCTGCCGGTCGGCATCCATGGTCAGCACCAGTTCGCCCCGGGCCATTTGGAAGCCGGTGCAATAGCAGGCGCTCTGCCCAAAATTTCGCCGGTGCAACAGCACCCGCAGCCATGGGCGGGTGGCTTGGAGGGACCGCAGTATTTCCACGCCGTCATCCGTGCTGCCATCATCCACGCAAATCACCTCGAACGGGAGCCCGAGGGCTTGCAGTTCCGGTTCCAGTTCCAGGATCAAGGGCGCCAGATTTTCCCGTTCGTTGGCACACGGCAGGATGACGGACAGTTGGCAGGCGTCGGTTGGCATCATCATCTCAGAGTATAATTCAAGCGTTCTCCGGTGGTGGAGGTGTTCATTGCGCACCACGACGATACCTGAAACCGGCATTTTCGCCATTACAAATTAAGGCCAATCCGCTATGCTCCCGGCCAGTGAAAAAAATCCATGCGATTCTCACCCCGGCGGAACTCCCGTCCCTCCAGCCGGATGACCTTGGGGAAACCCTGTGCGTCGTCTTCGACATCCTGCGCGCCACCTCCACCTTTGTCACCGCCCTGCACCACGGCGCGGCCCGGGTGCTCCCCGTCGGCGAAATCTCCGAAGCCCTCACCTGTCGGCACGAGGATTCCCGCGTCCTGCTTGGCGGCGAACGGGAGGGCGTAAGGATCGGGGCCGCCCTGACCGGCGGAGTTAACTTTGACCTCGGCAATTCGCCCCGCGAATTTGCGCCAAAAATCGTCCGCGGCCAGACCATTGTCTCCACCACCACCAACGGCACCCTCGCCCTGCGCGCCTGCCGGTCGGGTCACACCGTGCTGGCCGGTTCGTTTTTAAACCTCGACGCCACCGCCCGTTTCATCCTGAAACAGCCGGTTGAAAAGATCCTGCTGGTTTGCGCCGGCACCCGCAGTCACGCGGCGTTGGAAGACGTGCTGGGCGCGGGTGCCTTGTGTCAACGCCTGCTTGAACCGGACGCGGCCGCCTTCACGCTCTCCGATGCCGCCGCCATTGCCTGGCGGACGTACCGGCAGGCGGAGCCGCAACTCGCGGAAGTCATGAGCGGCACCGACAATGGCCGGCGCCTCATGGCCATCCCCGAATTGCGCGGAGACGTCGCGTTTTGCGCCCAGCGGGATGTGTTTGACCTCGTGGCCTGGCAAAGTCCGGAAGGGCTGGTCGCGCTCAAACCGCGCCCCTGAACCACTTGGAACCGACGACGTCCCCGGCACACATCGGATGGCCCGGGTGGGTGGCGGCCAGGCTCTCAGACGACAAATTCCAGTTCCTGCCGGTGCGGGAGGATTCCCCGCTCAAACGCCTGACCCAAAAAGCGGCGGATGGATTCCCGGCCCTTTTCGCCGTAATCCAGCGTCCAGTGGTTCACGTACATCCCCACAAATTTATCCGCCAGTTCCCGGCCCATGTCCCGCGCATATTGCAGCGCATGCCGGACCGCCTCCGGCCGGTGGTCCAGACTGTAGCGGATGCTGGCCGTCAGCGTGTCCGAAATTTTCCGGCGCGTGGCCGGATCAAAGCGTTTGTGAATCACATTCCCCCCCAGCGGCAGCGGCAAACCTTCATTTTGACTTCCCCACCAAACACCCAGGTCTTCGCACAAGACCAGGCCCTCGTTCTGGAACGTCAACTGGCCCTCATGGATGATCAGCCCCACTTCGGCGGCGTTGTTTTTCACCGCCGCAAATATCTGATCGAACGGCACCACCACATAATCAAATTCCGCGGCGCGCCGGCCCAGCCAGAGTTGCAGCGCCAGAAACGCACTCGTCATCGTGCCGGGCACGGCGATGCGCTTGCGGGCCACTTCCGCCTTGGTGAAGCGCCGCCGGGCCACCAGCATGGGGCCATAACCGTCCCCCATGCTCGCGCCCGCCGGCAACAGCGCGTACTGGTCACTCACATGGGCGTAGGCATGAATGCTCACCGCCGAGATATCCAGATCCCCCCGCGTCGCCCGTTCATTGAGCGTTTGGATGTCCTGCAGGATATGCTCAAAGCGATAACCCGGCGTGGAAACCAACCCCTTCGCCAAGCCATAAAACATGAAGGCGTCATCCGGATCCGGTGAATGTCCCAACGTCAACGTCGTTTGCTGCATGGCTTCAGCATAATGAAAGCAACCGCCGCCTGTCACGACGAGAAGCGGCGGCGCCTGGTCATAAATCGCCAAATCATTTCCGCATGAATTTAACTGTTGCCCCCCGCCCCTTTCCTGCTAACCTGTTGGTTCCCATGGCCGGTTTCGGCACGGGAATAACGGCTTTAATTCCGCCCTTGTGTGAGGGTGGAGCGGCCACAATAACATTAGTAAACAATCCCGTGTTCCGCGGGATGCCCTGAAAACAAGCAGGGTCTCAACCAAAGGAAAAACGTGTTAAGTATCGGCGTAAAGGAACTGTTGGAATCCGGTGTCCATTTCGGCCACCAAACGAAGCGTTGGAACCCGAAGATGAAGCAGTTCATCTTTGATGCCCGCAACGGCATTCACATCATTGACCTGAGCAAGACGCTCACCCAGTTGGAGGCGGCGGTGGAGTTTTTGAATGTCACCGTGCGCAAAGGCGGCAAAATCCTCTTTGTCGGCACCAAAAAACAGGCGCAGCAATGCGTCACCGAAACCGCCAAGGAATGCGGCCAGTTTTATGTCACGGAGCGCTGGCTGGGGGGCACCATGACCAATTTCAACACCATCAAGACCTCCATCAAACGCCTCAAGGAAATTGAGAAGATGGAAGCGGACGGCTCCCTCAACAATTATGTCAAGCAGGAGCAGGCGGTCATCCGCCGCGAAGTCGCCCGCTTGCACAAATATTTTGACGGCATCCGCCTGATGGACAAGCATCCCGCCGCCCTGTTCATCGTGGACCTCAAGCGCGAACACAACGCCGTGGCGGAGGCCCGCAAACTCAAGATTCCCATCGTGGCCCTGGTGGACACGAATTGCGATCCCGATCTTGCGGATTATCCCATCGCCGCCAACGACGACGCCATCCGTTCCGTGCGCACGATCATGGCCACCATCGGTCAGGCCATCACGCAGGCCAATGCGGAATTTGAATCCAAGCGTTCCCGCCGTCCGGACGACGAGCAGGCGGCTGCGGCTCCCGCCGCCGAAGGCCAGCCGGTCGTCGCGCCCGAAACAGCCGCGGCCCCCGCCGCAGCCCCTGCCGTGGTGCCCGCGCCGGAAGCGCCTGCGGCTCCCGCAACCGTCTGAAGTGAAGATTTTGGCGGCGGGACCCGTTTCCGCCGCCATTAATTCCCCAATATTATATGGCTGAAATTACTCCTGCTGCCGTTGCCAAGCTGCGCGAAATGACCAGCGCTGGCATGATGGAATGCAAAAAAGCGCTCACCCAAGCCCAGGGAGACCTGGATGCCGCGGTGGATATTCTGCGCAAATCCGGTGCCGCCAGTGCCGCCAAAAAGGCGGCGCGCGACGCCAATGAAGGTCTCATCGCCCAGTTCATTCAGCCCGGCGGTCATGCCGGCGTGCTGCTGGAAGTCAATTGCGAAACCGATTTTGTCGCCCGCAACGAAACCTTCCGCGCGTTCTGCGATGAACTCGCCAAAAAGATCGCCCAGGATCCCTCCGTCAACCTGGAAGCCGACCGCGTCGCCGCCGTCGGCCGCATCGGCGAGAACATCAAGATCGCCCGCCATGCCCGGCTCGACGTCGCCGGCAACGGCTTGGTGGCCGCCTATATCCACACCGGCGCCAAGGTCGGCGTGCTGGTCGAGGTGGGGGCCGGCAAGGCCGAAACCACGACACTCGATGAGTTCAAGCAACTCGTCAAGGACATCACCCTGCAAATCGCCGCCGGCCATCCGCAGGTCGTCTCGCGCGAAGCCGTGTCGCCGGAAGTGATCGCCAAGGAACGCGACATCGCCGCCCATTCGGACCGCCTGAAAAACAAGCCCGCCGCAGCCATGGAAAAAATTCTTGCCGGCGTGCTGGATAAATTTTTCCAGACCTACTGCCTCGTGGACCAGGGCTTCGTCAAGCGCAATTCTGAAGTCAGCGTCAAAGAGCACGTCGCCCAGGTGGCGAAGCAACTCGGTGATGAAATCACCATCCGCCGGTTCGTGCGTTTCCAAGTCGGCGAAAGCGCCGCGTAAGAACCCATCGTTCCTATTTCCACCAGGCGTCCTTCGGGACGCCTTTTTTTTGGGGGGGCTGGCTCTGCCCGGCATTGTCACAGGCGATGTTCCGCCGCCTTTTTTCGATTCACCCTTTTGGCGGCGGCTTGGTAGTGTTGAGACATGAACGCAAGCGACACGAATGTTGCAGGTCAAAAAACGGAATCCACCCGCGGGTTTTGGGCGCTCTTCATCACCCAGTTCCAGGGGGCCTTCAGCGACAACGTCCTGAAATGGCTGGCCATTTATTTGATCACCGGTCTGGGGCTTTCCAAAGGAGGCCGGGACCAGTTGGTGAGCGTGGTGGGCGCGTTGTTTGCGCTGCCGTTCATCCTGTTTTCCATGGCCGGCGGCTTTCTGGCCGACCGCCACAGCAAACGCACCGTCACCATCGGGGTCAAGGGATTCGAGATTGGCGTGATGTTGGTGGCCACGCTGGGTTTGGCGGCGAACCAGCTTTATCTGACGATTGGCTGTGTGTTTTTGATGGGCGTTCACAGTGCCTTTTTCGGTCCTTCCAAATACGGGTTGCTGCCGGAGTTATTGCCCGAGAGAAAGTTGTCCTGGGGCAACGGGATTCTGGAACTCGGCACGTTCGTGGCCATCATTGGCGGGACGGTGGTGGGCGGAATGTTTTGGGTCCATTTCAAGGGCCACCAAATGTGGTCGGGCGTGATCTTGATCGCCCTGGCGGTTGGCGGACTGCTGGCCAGCCTGTTCATCACCCGGGTGCCAGCCGCCGATCCGGCCAAGCACTTTAACCCCGCCTTTTGGTTTGAGCTTTGGAAGCAAATCAAAGTCATTCACCAGGACCGCGTCCTGTGGCTGGCGATGCTGGGGAACACGTACTTCTTCGCGCTGGCCGCCCTCATTCAACTGCTCATTGTCACTTACACCGCCGATGCGTTGGGTTTGGACGATGCGCAAAAGACCAGCTGCCTCCAGGCGGCCACCGCCATTGGCATCGGCTTGGGCAGCTTCGCCGCAGGTTGTCTCTCCGGGGGGAAAATTGAATACGGCCTGATTCCGCTCGGGTCGGTGGGCTTGACCGTCTGCGCGGCCCTGCTCGGCCACCCCGGCCTTTCCTACACCCAGGCGGCCGTGGACCTTTCGCTGCTGGGCTTCTTCGGCGGCTTTTTCATCGTGCCCATCGCGGCGCTGTTGCAACACCGGCCGGCACCGGATAACAAAGGCGGCGTACTGGCGGCCTCCAACCTGCTCTCTTTCGCGGGCATCTTCATTTCTTCCGGTGTTTTCTATCTGTTGTCCTCGCTGCTCAGACTCACGCCCGCCCATATTTTCCTGATCCTGGCGGCGGCCACCCTGGCGGCCACGGTGTATGTCCTTGTCCTCCTGCCCGATTCCCTGCTGCGTTTTGTCCTCTGGTGCGTGACCCATTCCCTCTATCGCATCCGGGTGGATGGCCGCGACAACATCCCGGCCAAAGGAGGCGCGCTGTTTGTTTGCAATCATGTTTCCTGGATGGATGCCCTGCTGCTGATCGCCTCCACTGACCGTGCGGTGCGGTTCATGATGTTCAAGGACATCTACGACCAGCCCTGGATCAAGCCCTTCGCAAAGATCCTGGGCGTGATTCCAATCTCGTCCGAGCAACGCCCGCGCGAGATGATTCAATCCCTGCACGAAGCCGGCGCGGCCATCCAAAACGGCGAGGTCGTCTGCATTTTTGCCGAGGGACAGATTACGCGCATCGGACAAATGCTGCCCTTCCGGCGCGGGATGGAGCGCATCATGAAGGATGTGGATGCGCCCGTCATCCCTGTGGCGCTGGACGGACTGTCCGGCAGCCCGTCGAGTTTCAAGCAGGGCCGCTTTGTCTGGCGGTTGCCGGCGCGCATTCCCCACCCGGTCACCGTCAGTTTTGGCCGGCCGCTGCCCGCCACCACCACGGCGTTCGAAGCCCGTCAGGCGGTGCAGGAGTTGATGGCGTCCGCCTGGCGGCACCGCCGCAACCGGATGAAAACCCTGCCCCGCAAATTCGTCAGCAGCGCCCGCCGGTTTCCGTTCCGCTTCGCCATGGCCGACGCCCAGACGCCCCGGGTCAGTTTTGGCAGCGCCCTCACCAAGACCGTCTTTCTCGCCGAACGCCTCCGGCAAACCTGGTCCGGCCAGAACATGGTGGGCCTGCTGCTGCCGCCCAGCGTGCCGGGCGCACTGGTGAACTGGGCCGCGCTGTTGTCGGGCAAAGTGCCGGTGAACTTGAATTACACCCTTTCCGAAGCCTCGCTGGCCTCGTGCCTCCAACAATGCGAGATCAACACCGTGGTCACCTCGCGGGCGTTTCTGGACAAAGTAAAATTGCAGGTGCCGGGCACCGTGGTTTATTTGGAGGACATTGCGGCCAAACCCACGGCTTCGGAAAAAATCAAGGCCCTGTTAAAAGCCTGGCTGTTGCCGGTGGGATTGCTCGAAGATTCGTTGCGCACCAGTCTTCCGCCGCAGGAGGCCAACCCGCTGGACGCGCTGGCCACGGTGATCTTTTCCAGCGGCAGCACCGGCGAACCCAAAGGCGTGATGTTGTCGCATTACAACATCGGCTCGAACATTGAGCAGATGGCCCAGGTGTTTGACTTGAACGCCGGGGACTGCCTGCTGGGCGTGCTGCCGTTTTTTCATTCCTTCGGTTTTACCGGCACGCTGGCCCTGCCCGGCGCCCTGGGGGTGGGCGTGGTGTTCCATCCGAATCCGCTGGATGCCAAATCCATCGGCCAGTTGGTGCAGCACCATGCGGCAACGTTTGTCCTGGCCACACCCACCTTCCTGCAACTGTATATGCGCGGCTGCTCGCCGGAACAATTCGGCGGCGTGCGGATCGTGGCGGTGGGGGCGGAGAAATTGCCCGACCGCATTGCGTTCGCCTTCGAGGAACGCTTTGGCGTCCGGCCTCTCGAAGCCTATGGCTGCACCGAATGTTCCCCGGCGGTGACGGTGAACGCCCCGGATTTTCGCGCCGCC
>CAZUBG010000107.1:0-17857 GCA_964618545.1 uncultured Bifidobacteriaceae bacterium
GATAACCGCCGATGGTGTAGTCCCAGACCTTTTCCGGCACATTGCGCCAGCAGGCCGATTCGTTCAGGAAAACATCATGCGTGGCCGAACCAAGCAGCAAGGTGGGACAGGCTTCCAGCCTGTCTTTGGAAACGGAATGTGCGGAGAGACTGGAAGCCTGCCCCGCCTCCTCCGCCGTATAGCCGCGCGTTTCGAGCCGGCCCTTGCCCGGCATCGTCACCCCGTTCTGCCCCGCGCGGCCCCAACCGGCGGTGAGGGAAAGATTCAGAGGTTCTGCACTCAACTTTGTCATCACGGCAATCTTCATCAATTCCGTCCGGATCTTTCCTGAGTCAACCCCGGGCAGCAATTTTTCCGTATCAAGCAGAACGGCTGCTTGTTTCCGGAATTTGCCTGAGCGGTACCGCTTTACTGTTGGCGCCACCAACGCACGCACGGTTGGCAGGGGATTTTCCCGTTCGCGCCGGAGTTGAAGTGCCAGAGGGGAATCGCTCGTAACGCCCAAAACGCGAAGCCGACGAAGCGCTTCCTCCATCAATTTCACCTCATGCCGCAATCTCGCCACGACGTCGCGCGACCATGGGGATGGCTGTCTGCCATAAACGGCCCGATGATCATGGATGGTTTCCAGTCGTTCGCTAATGGTCACTTCAATGACGCCCACCGCATCCAGCCTGCCCTTTTGGTGGTCGTAAATCCGATTTCGATTCGCCAGGACATAGGCGACGTTCTGCTGAATAATTTCCTCGTCCGAAGGGCCGGGCGGCGGCACACCACCCATGTTCACTTGATGGCTGTTTATTAATGCGCTGCTTGGCATCGAAGGATGCGGCAAAAGTTTAAATAGTTGCGGTTTTCGCCAGCCCCCTTGGATCAAGAGGCTCCAAGGCCCGCCACCGTTCATATTGCTCCAGGTTCGCCACTTTATCGGCATCAAGGAAGGCGGAAGCCATGGCCTTCGCGTACTCTAACTCTTCCGGCTTGAGAGTTTTTTCAGCTTGCTCAAGCATGCGGTTAAAATCCCAAGGAGACCGTCCGAATTGTTGTTGGATGGCGAACTTGAAACCTCGTTCCCAAGGTTGGGCATCTTGTCCCGTCATCCGAGAAACCAGCCAGAGTGAAAAGCAGGTTTCTGCCATGCTGCCAAAATCAGACTGATCAATATATTTTAAGACGGACAGAAGCGCCGCTCGACCTTCTGTCAATCGGTTCAGACCGGTGAGAAACTGCCCATAATTGCCCAGATTGTTTGCATGTGTGGGGTCGGCTGCCAACGCCCGTTGGTAATACGTTTCCGCCCCAGTCGTATCCCCACGTTTTTTGAGGAAAACCGCGTAGTTGCCTAAGATCCGCGCGTCATTGGGGTCGGCTGCCAACGCCCGTTGGTGATACGTTTCCGCCCCAGTCGTATCCCCACGCTTGTCGAGGAAAACCGCGTAGTTGCCTAGGACGCCTGAGTGCTTGGGGTCGGCTGCCAACGCCCGTTGGTAATACGTTTCCGCCCCAGTCGTATCCCCACGCTTGTCGAGGAAATCCGCGTAGTTGCCTAGGACGCCTGAGTGCTTGGGGGCGGCTGCCAACGCCCGTTGGTAATACGTTTCCGCCCCAGTCGTATCCCCACGCTTGTCGAGGAAATCCGCGTAGTTGCCTAGGACGCCTGAGTGCTTGGGGGCGGCTGCCAACGCCCGTTGGTAATACGTTTCCGCCCCCGTTGTATCCCCACGCTCTTCGAGGAAAACCGCGTAGTTGCCTAAGATCCGCACGTCATTGGGGTCGGCTGCCAACGCCCGTTGGTAATACATATTGGCACCGCCTGGGTCTCTGCGTTTTTTGTCGAGAAAAATGGCATGCCTCGAAAGAATGTCGGCATCCTTTGGATCGGCATCTATCCTGCGTTTTGAAAGTCTTTCCGCCAAATCAAGTGATTTCTCCACCAATTGCTCAAATAATGGAGCAGCCACCCAATCCGCATTCATCAATGGAAGGCCATCGATGAGAAATTCAAGCACGCGTCGACCTTTTTCATCATCCAAAAGTTTGTCAAGCGCGGCTTTCTTCTGGGTAATTTCGACTCCTGCTTTATCTTCTGGTGACAAGCGATCCCTGAAAACAAGATCTAAGGCAAGCTTCCGTAGTGAATTTTTTCCATTATTGAATTTAATTAGGCGATGCAACTCGTCCAATGCAGTAGAATAATCTTCTCTGTTCAGAACAACCTCAATTTGTCCCAATAGCGTGTCCGCATCATGGCCGATGGATGTCAACATCCTTAGTTCAATGTTGCAATAGGCCTCAAACAAATATCCCTTACGGCGCCTAAAAATGTGAGGTGCCTCTGTCAGCGCGAGTTGGGGATGATAGGGAATGTGCAACCTAATTTCCTTCACTTCACCCCAAGCATCGGCAAAGGCTTCCGTCGCTGCTTTCTCCCGATCATCCACCAGCTTATCTTCGCCATTCGGAACCGGACTGAGGATAATGTCAAATGTGGTTTTGCCTCCGTTGGAGGCCTGGCGCAGGGCTTTTAGGAACGCGCAAGTGCCGACCACATTTTGACGGTTCAAGCCACTCAAGATCATGAGATGGTCGGCGAGGTCGCGGGTGCAGATACCGGCCTCATCGGAAAACCCGGTTCGACTGTCAACCAAGACGTAATCAAAAACACCCGCCCCGGCAAATTTCTTCTTAAAGGCCCGGATCAGTGGCTCGCCCAGCCCGTCTTCATACAACTCGCGCAGGTTTAGGTCGTTGAAACGCGCGGCGTAATCGGCATCAAATTTGCCCGCTGGCATGATATGCAGCGAGCTATTCTTGGGATCCCGAATTCCTTCCGGAAGGTTGTAAGGTTTGGTGTAAATTTTTTTGAGTTCTTCCACTGGGAGAGCGAACAAATCCCCATCTTTGCCTCGTGCCTTGGCATCGCTCAAGAGGTCCACAAAGCCAGGTTGCAGGTCAGGCTTCAGTGTATCCTGTTGAGAAGACTCATCGGGGGCACTTGGATTTAGATAAGAAAGTCCCGGCGCTTCCAAATCAAGATCCATTACCAGTACGCGAAACCCTCTTTCCGCTAGAATGCCGGCGGTATTGATCAAGGCCATGCTGCGGCCCACCCCTCCCTTGAAGGAATAAAAAGTGATGAATGGGGCTTTGGGTTTTTCCTGATTCATAATCACGCAGCCAAAAGTTTTGACGTGCGGTATCTTGGCTGAAATTCCTCACCCAGTGAATTTTTAAGTGCAGAAAGCAAAATTGAGGCTGTCTTATTGACGCGAATCGGTTGTTTTTTTTCTGACCAAAGCCTGACCGGCCCGGCAAAATTTTGGCCGCACTGGCCAAGGACATTTTGAATTTGCTCCACAAACCTGAAACGACTCTGCACTGGAAGGGCGTCCCAAACAAGGTCCAGTTTAATGGCGGCGGCCTGCCCGGCCCGCTTTGAATCCGGCATTTTCGGCAACAGGCTGACGCCCTCAATCAGGGGATCTGTGGCAAGCACCCCGGAAAGCGCCAGCAGGGCATATTTTTCAGGCTCTTGCTCGAGTATCTCTTTCCAAAAAGCCGGTGGATGCGGGCTTGAGCCATCCACCAACGCGCCCAAAACGGCGTATCGAACCGCAAGGTGAAGGGTTGTTGGCAGTTCTGGAAACCGGCACGCCAGATCAGCCAGTATCCCCGGGGTTTCGGGCTGCTTGAAAGCGGAAGCCAGCGAAAGAAGTTCTTGGACGTAAGAAACCTCGCCTGAGCCATGATCGCAAAACTGCCGAAGCAATCCGAGGGTTCCGTCCCGCAAGGATTTACGGGCGGCTGAATCCAGCGATTTATCCAGCCGGAGGATGCCAAGATAACGCGATTCGTCCGGGGTCAGGCGCGGCAGCGGCTCTTGCCCGTTTAACGCCCTTCCCAGCCAGATGATAATCTGCGGGTGCGTCATCGCGTTGATTTGCTCTGCATTCATAGCGTTTTCAGTTTAACCTCAAATAACCTCAAAGGGAAGGTGCAATCCCCTGCTGGTTGGCTCCCGCATCACCACTTCGGGTTGGGGGCTGATTCCATCCAAATTGGACGGTAACGGCCGGGTAAGCCCCCAGGGGTGGCTGGCCTTGGGACAAGGCTGGTAATACTCGTAAGCTTCGGCATCGGCCACCGTCGGGCGATGGAGCGGTGGAGAACCGGATTCGACGTGATGCCAACAAAGCAAAATCAAGCTGTCATCATCCCGCAAATGCCCAAGGCCAAGGGCGCAGCGTATCCCCAAGCGGGTTGGCGGGAGGCTGGGAAACGGGCTATTGTCGGGATGCGCCGCATCAAACGTCGCCCAGACCAAATCATATTTCCCCAGCGGGGCCTCAAAAAGGAACGTCTCCAGGTCCATCACGTCGAGTGCTCCTTTGTACTTCATCAACATTCCCATTGCTTCTGGCAGAGTCAAAGCCCCGTCGGAAGCCTTAGCGATGGCATCGGCATGTTCTTCCAAAGTTTTCACCCGGCCGAGAACCTTGGGACACTGAGCCGGTGGAATCTGTGGCCCTTTCAGTTTGTGGCGGCGACAGGCGGTTTCCCAGCAAGAGCGAGGCTCACTGCCAGCGGTCCTCAGCAAATCAGCGAAAACGGTCAAGAGGCTTTGAAAATCGGCGTTGGCCAGAGCTGTTTCGGTGGAAATGTTTTGATTTACCTGTCCCAGCGAAGCATCGCCCGCCCACTCAACAAATATAGCGTCAACCGCTTGTCGGTTGATGGGTGTCAAAGAGTTCAGGGCTCGTTGATATTCAGGCGACACGCCTAATATAAAGCATTGCTATCGGGTAGATGTCAACTCTTCAACACGATGACGGTTGGCCATGGGCGCGTCTGCCGGTTATCGGTGGAGTTTGGTTCGAAGGCGGTTTTGGAGTCGGCCCCCGCCCCCTCACCCCGGCAGCGGATCCTTCTTCCGGTACGCCAGCCCCTGAAACGTGGCGATCAAATCCCCCTCGTCATCCTTGATCTCCACCACATAGGAACCGACTTTGAAATTCTTGGCGACCTCGCGCGCCTCGGCCCACAGGGTGCCGGTGGTGGCGGCTTTCATGAAGGTGATGCCCGCGTTCAGCGCCACCGCCACCGTGCCGTGCGAATTGCAGGCCGCCGCAAAGGTGAAATCAGCCAGGGTGAAAATCGCCCCGCCATGGACGGTTTTCAAGCCGTTCAAATGATGCGGACGCAGGGTCATTTTCGCCGTCGCCCCGCCGGGTGCGACCGTCAGCAATTTGATGTTGGCGAGCTTGGAAAAGCGGTCGTTCCCCAGGCAGCGTTTGACGTTCTTCATGTTCATCACGCCTCCGCCCCGGCAAGCGGGTCCGTGCCGGCCAGAACGTTGACGCCGTGCTGCTGCAACATCCGCAGGGCGGCGTCCGGGTCGGCGAAGCGAAAGGCGAGGATCGCCCGACCGTCCCGCTTTTCCGTGAGGGCATACACATACTCGACGTTCAGGCCGGCCTTTTCCACCACCTCCAAAACCTCCGCCAAACCACCCGGCCGGTCATTCACCCCGACGGCCACCAGGTCGGTGACCTTGACGACCAAGCCGTTCTTTTCCAGCAGGTCCCGGGCGGCCTCCCAATCGCGCAGGATCAGGCGCAAGATGCCGAACTGGCTCGTGTCGGCAATCGAGAGCGTGAGGATGTTGTGGCCGGCCTGCGCCAGCAGCCGCACGGGGCGGCTCAGCGCGCCCGGATTATTTTCCAGGAACAGGGAGAGTTGCTTGATTTTCATAGGCTCCGCCGCTTCACATTTGCCGCCGGTCCACCACCCGCTTGGCCTTCCCCTCGCTGCGCTGGATCGTCTGCGGCTGCACCAGCCGGGTTTTGAACCGCAGGCCCGTCAGCGTTTCAATGCTCTTGCCAAGCTGCCGCTGCACCTGCTGCAGCGCGCCCACCGTGTCGCCAAACACTTCGCGCGTCACCTCCACCTGCACCTCGACTTCGTCCAGCCCCTTTTCGCGCGTCAAAATGATCTGATAATGCGGCAGCGTCCCCTCCACCCTCAGCAGCGCCGTTTCGATCTGCGAGGGATAGACATTCACGCCCCGGATGATGAACATGTCATCGCTGCGGCGCCCGATCCGCTGGATACGCCGCAGCGTCCGGCCGCATTCGCAGGGCTCGCTGGTCAGCGCCGTGATGTCGCGCGTCCGGTAACGGATCATCGGCATCGCCTGCTTGCCGAGCGTGGTCAGCACCAGTTCTCCCTCCTCGCCGTCGGGCAGCGGCTGGCCGGTCTTCAAATCAATGATCTCGGGATAAAACCAGTCCTCGAAAATGTGCGCGCCGGCCTGGCAGCGGCATTCCATCGCCACCCCCGGTCCGATGATTTCCGAGAGCCCGTAAATGTCGTAAGCCTTGATGCCGCTCTCGGCCTCGATGCGCTGGCGCATCGCCTCGGTCCACGGCTCCGCGCCGAACACGCCCGTGCGCAACGGCAGGTCCCGGAGGTTGAAACCCAGCTCCGGCGCCTGCTCGATCAGGTGCAGAAAATAACTCGGCGTGCAGCAGATGGCCGTCGCCCCAAAATCCTTCATCACCATCAGTTGCCGCTGCGTGTTGCCGCCGGAAATCGGGATCACCGTCGCCCCCAGCGCCTCCGCCCCGTAATGCGCCCCCAGACCGCCGGTGAACATCCCGTACCCGTAGGCGTTCTGGATGATGTCGCCCGCGTGCAGTCCGCACGCCGAAAAACTGCGCACCATCACGTTCGCCCACACCTGCAGATCCTCCTGCGTGTACGCCACCACGATCGGCTTGCCGGTGGTCCCCGTCGAGGCGTGCAGCCGCACGATGTCCTTCATCGGACTGGCGAACAAACCGTAGGGATAATGTTCCAGCAAATCCTTCTTCAGCATGCACGGCAGTTTCGGGACATCCTCCAGCGAACGCACGTCCTGCGGGGTCATCCCCAGGCCCTGCATGCGCTCGCGAAACAGCGACACATGGTCATAAGCGCGCTGCACCATGCCCTGGAGCCGCTGCCATTGCAGCAGTTGACGTTGCCCGCGCGGCAGATAATCCGGCGCGCTGGCCGGATGAAACCGGGGGTTGACCGGCATTTTCATGATTTCGTTTCCTTCCGCGCGCCGGCCGCCCGGCGGCCTTCCGCAAAGGCCTGTTCGTTGACCTCATGCAATTTCGCCGGCAGGCAGGCCTGCACGGCCGCCCGCCACGTGTCCTCACTGATGTCCAGGTGCGTGCTCAACGCGCCCAGCAGCGCCAGGTTGAAACTCTTGGCGTTGGCCAGTCTCGCGGAATCAATCAAGTCCGGCGCGATCAGCACGCCGCCCGTCCGCAGCCGTCCCCGGTTCACCTCCACCTGGTCCGGCGCCAGCACCACCAAAAAATCCGCCTCGCCCGGCGGCACCATCGGGCTGTGCACCTCCGGGCCAAACCGCACGTCGCTCGTCACCGAACCGCCCCGCTGGCTCATCCCGTGAATCTCGCTCTTCTTCACCTCGCAGCCCGTGCGAAACGCCGCCTCCGACAAAATGTCCGACGCCTTGATGACCCCCTGTCCGCCCAGCCCGGCGATGACCACGTTGACCGTTTTGTTCATGATTTTGCCACCTCCGGCGCCAGCGCCCGTTTTTCGTGTTCGCGGATGCTTTTCGCCGCCAGCACACACGGCCGGCGCGCCACAATCAGCACCAGTTTTTCACTGGCCAGCGCCTCCGCCAGCACTTGTTGAAATTCCGCGCTGTCCTTGCCCAGCGGAAACACCCGCACGTCCGGGATGCCCAGCGCCCGCCCCAAATCCTCGTAGATCACCCGGCCCGTCGGCGCGTGGTCCAGCGTGCGGCCCGTCCCCGGGTGCTCCTGATGCCCCGTCATTGCCGTCGTGCTGTTGTCCAGAATCACCACCACATGCCCCGTCGGCGGTGGATTGTAGATCATCTCCGCCAGTCCCGTCATGCCGCTGTGTACAAACGTGCTGTCGCCAATCACGCTCACCACCCGCTTCGCCTCCGCCCGCGGCAGCACCTGGCGCAGCCCCAGGCCGATCCCGATGCTCGATCCCATGCACACACAGCAATCCATCGCCGAATACGGCGGCAGCACCCCCAGCGCGTAACACCCAATGTCCCCCGCCACAATGCAGTCCAGATTGTGCAGCGCCTGGAACACCACGTGATGCGAACACCCCGGACACAGCTCCGGCGGCTTGCCCGGCGGCCGCGCCGGTTCCGGCGAGGCGTCGCGGGCCAGAATCCGTCGCACCCGGTCCACATTCAGCTCCCCAAACCGGAACGCTTCCGCCTTGCTCTCCACCACCAACCCGGCGGCGCGGATGGCATCCGCCAGGTAAGGGTCATTTTCCTCAATCACCACGCATCGCTCCACGCTGCGGACAAACTCCGCGATTTTTTTCAGCGGCAGCGGATGCGTGAAACCCAGTTTCAAGAAACTCGCCTCCGGCGCCGCCTCCCGGGCGTGCATGGTGCAGACGCCGGAGGTGATGACGCCCAGTTTTTTCCCGCCGGGAATGACGTGGTTGAGCGGCGTGGTTTCACTCCAGTCCGCCAGCTCCGCCAGTTTCTGCCGCAGCCGCCGGTGGGCCGGGCGCGCGTTGGAAGGAATCAGGTTGCGGCCCGCCAAATCGTGCTCAAAATGCGCCGGCGGCGGCGGCTGACTGGCCGCGCGCGGACGCACCGGCGCCTGCGTGTGGCACACGCGCGTCGTGACGCGGAGCAACACCGGGATTTTCCACCGTTCGGAAATTTCAATCGCCGCCAGCGTGAAATCGTACGCCTCCTGCGAATCGGCCGGTTCCAGCATCGGCACCCCCGCCGCCACCGCGTAACGCCGGTTATCCTGCTCGTTCTGGCTCGAAGCCATCCCCGGATCATCCGCCGAGACGATCACCAGCGCCCCCGCCACCCCCGTGTGCGCCACGCTGAACAGCGGGTCCGCCGCCACATTCAGCCCCACGTGTTTCATCGTCACCAGCGCCCGCGCCCCGCCAAACGCCGCGCCAATCCCCACTTCCAGCGCCACTTTTTCGTTCGGCGACCACCGGCCCCGGCCGCCAAAGCTGGCGAAGGACTCCAGAATCTCCGTCGAAGGCGTGCCCGGATAACCCGCTCCCAGCGCCACGCCGCCATGCCGTGCGGCCAGCGCAATCGCGCTGTCGCCACTCAATAATTGTCGGTCGTTTGCTCTCATCGTTGGTGGGGTGGAGACTGCTGCGCCACCCGGAATATGTTCATTCAAAGCTGGTCCGTCGGTTTGACTGTTTTTAAGGCTCCGGCCCCGCCGGCCCCGCCGGTCCCGCGGCCCGTTGCAGCAGCTCCAGAAACCAGGCCGGCGGCCGGATCGGCTTGCCGGCGGCATCCGTGAACGCATGCAGCGTGTAACCCCGCACCACCGGCTTCCCATTCGCATTCTGCAAGATCCGCACCTCAAAGCGCAGTTTCGCCCGCCCGGACATTTCCACCGTCGTGGCGATGTCCAGCAAATCGTCGTACCGGGCCCCGCCCTCAAATTCCAGGTGCGCCTCGACCAGCGGCAGGAACACCTGCTTCGCCTCCAGCGCGGCGTAGGACATGCCCAGCCGCCGGCGCATCAATTCCGTGCGCCCGCACTCAAACCATTCCAGCGCGCGCGAATTGTAAAACGTCCCCATCTGGTCCGTTTCACTGTAGCGGACCCGCAATTGGAGGACATCGTGCAACGGACTCATGATTCAAGGCCGACCTTCCCGCCAGCCGTTCCTTACCAGTGGCCACCGGCCACTCGGCGGCGGGGTTGATCACATTGAATTTAAGGCCGTCCGGGGGGATAAAACCAAACCATTTTTGCCGATAGAGCCACTTCTTTTGCGACCCTTGAAAAAAAGCCGCCGCCATCATCCCGGGCGGGCATGGCCAGCCCCCCCCGCACTTAAGAAACTCCTGATGGAAGAGATTGTCTTGCAGATGCTTGTATCCCGGCGGTAGCCGGGGGACAATGTGGCAGAGGCGTCCCGCCTCTGTCCCGAAACCAGATTGCACCCCGGCGGGGGGCCGGAATTCCCCACCCCGGCGATCAACCCCAATAAGGGTTTCTTCCTGGATCAGCCCCCGCCGGGCGTCGCCGCTCGTTACCTAGTAACCCAAAACGCTCAAAATTGGTGGTATTACTTGACATCACTTAACCTCCGCAACCCCAACAACTTATGAGCCATGTCAAGCAAAATCTGAGACCGATCGCGTTACTAGGTAACGAAAATGACCGGTTGATTATTTTTTTCCGCCCCCTCAAACCGGCCCGATCAGCGTCCGCACATCCACCGCGTCCATCCCCGCCGAACGGATCGCCTGCAGCCCCAGGTCCGTGTCCTCGTAGCCCCGGCAGAACTTCGGGTCCACCCCGATGCGCCGCGCGGCCTCCAGGAAAATGTCCGGCGCCGGCTTTTGGCGCGTCACCATTTCGTTCGTCACCACCGCTTGGAACAACTGGCGGATCTGCAGGTGTTCCAGCACCGCGGCAATGATCGCCTGCGTGCCGCCGGAGGCCACCGCCATCGGAATCCTGCCGTAATTCTCCCGCGCAATCCTCACCACCGCTTCAATCGGTTTCACCTGTGACATCAGGGGCAGGTAAGCCTCCTCCTTTTCGTGCGCCACCGCGACGGCATCCAGGGTCAGCCCCTGCTCGCTTGCCAGCATCTTCAGAATATCGCGCGAGGGCACGCCTCCGAGCGAGTAAAACCGGTCCTTGGGAAAATGCAGCCGGTGGCGTTGCGCAATGAGCTGCCACGCGCGCCAGTGCAGCGGCATCGTGTCCGCCAGCGTCCCGTCGCAATCGAATACCAGTCCTTTGATCTCCATAAAATTTACAACTTCAGCGCCGCCAGCCGGTCGTCCATGTCATGGTTCATCAGCGGCTCGATGAGCGTGTCCAGTTCCCCCTCCATGAAATTCGCCAGATTGTACAGCGTCAGCTCCACCCGGTGATCCGTCACGCGGTTCTGCGGAAAATTATAGGTGCGGATTTTTTCACTGCGCTCCCCCGTGCCCACCTGGTCCTTGCGGAACGCGGCGTACTTGGCGTTTTCCTCCGCAATCTTGCGCTCCAGCAGGCGCGACCGCAGCACCGTCAGCGCCTGCACCTTGTTTTTTTGCTGCGACCGCTGGTCCGCGCAGCGCACGATCATCCCCGTGGGCTTGTGGATGATCTGCACGGCGGAGTCGGTCGTGTTGACCCCCTGCCCGCCCTTGCCCGACGCGCGGCAGACATTGATCTCGATTTCATCCGGCTTGATTTCCAAGTCCACCTCCTGGGCCTCCGGCAGCACCGCCACCGTCGCCGTGCTCGTGTGGATGCGCCCCTGCGCCTCCGTGGCCGGCACGCGCTGCACCCGGTGGACGCCGCTCTCGTATTTCAGCCGCTTGAAAACATCCTCCCCGGTGACGGCAAAAATAATCTCCCTGAACCCGCCGAGATCCGAGGGATTCGAATCCATGGGATCGGTCTTCCAGCCGCGGGCTTCGGAATAGCGGCAGTACATCCGGTACAAGTCGGCCGCAAACAGCGCCGATTCGGACCCGCCGGCCCCGGCCCGGATTTCGACAATGGTGTTGCGCGAATCCGTGGGGTCGGGCGGCACCAGCCCGCGCAGAACCAAATGAACCAGCCGCTGTTCCTCCGCTTCCAGCCGGGCGGCTTCCTCCCGCGCCATCTGCCCCATTTCAGAGTCCGCCGCTTCGGTTTTGAGCAGGGCCCGGTTGTCCGCGAGTTCCGTGAGGGTCCGCGCATAAGCGTTGCCGGTGGCGACCAGGCCCTTCAGCCGCGCGTGTTCGCGGGCCAGCTCCTGCGCGCGCTGGGCCTGGTCAAACACCTTGGGATCGCTCAGCGCCGATTCCACTTCGGCCAGGCGGCGGGCGAAACGTTCAATGTGCGGGCGCAAATCCATCAGCAAGGACGAAGGGTCGGTGAATGAAGTGACCCGGAAACAGCCGGATCAAAAAAAGAATCCGCCCGCCCGCGCAACAGCACGGGCGGGCGGAGGGGGAAAACGGCGCTACACTTTCCTTTTCTTCTTGCTCGCAAACGCCTCCTGGGCGGCCTGCGTCTTGGCGGCGCGCTGCTGGAATTTATCCACGCGCCCGGCGGTGTCCACAAACTTCTGCTGGCCGGTGTAGAAAGGATGGCAAACGTTGCAAATGCCAACGATGACCGTGGGCTTCGTGGAACGCGTCTTGATCACGTTGCCGCAGGCGCAACGAATCTCCGCGTCCACATATTTCGGGTGAATGTCCGTCTTCATAAAAATGGACGGAAATACTAACATGAATCACCCGGATGACAAGCGGGATTTTTTAAAAGGCTGAAAAATCCGTTCCCTGTCAGCCTGGGTTGGAGCGGGGAAAACGCATCCCAGTCCGCCCTCGCCCCGCCGCTTCGTCCCGGAGGGACAACCCGACCATCGCCCGGCATTTCAATGCCGGGGATCGTTTGGCCTGGCCCCGAGTCCCGCCGGGACGGCTGAAGACAAGCCCCGCTCCGCTTGCGCCCGCCTCGGTTTGATCCTTGGAATTTGGAGTTTCCCAGCTTACTTCGCGCCCGCCGCCGTGGCCGGCGCTTCGGGCGTGCTGTTCGTCCCGGTCACCAGCAAATCACTCCGCAGCTTGAGCAGCGGGTCCAGCACATACGTCGGCACCAGATAAGTCCAATGTTGGTATTGCTGTTCGCGGGCAAGTTTGTCCGTGAGCGTCTTCCGCCGGGCGGTGGCGTCCGCCGTGGCCTTGGCCTGATCCGGTGAATTTGTCGCCGCCCCGGCACTGACCGCCGGCAGACTGGCGGTGATCGTGAAGGTGACCGGATAATTTTCAGCCAGCTTCGCTCCGATTTGCGCCGTGTAGGTGAAACCATCAAAGGTGGTCACGGTCAACTGGGTGGCGTTGGTCGGGCTGGGTTGGGCCCCGGGGAACAGGACATCGCTGAAACTGGCGGAATTGAGCGGGCTGGTCACCCCGGAGATTTTGTCGGGATCCAGTTTTTCCTTCGGCCCGGCGGCGGCCAACTGCCAGTCGTTGGTTTCAGCCGTGCGGACCAGTTTCCACGAGTTGGTGGCTTCCGGAAATTGCACCGCAACGGCGCTGGGTTTTTCCACGTTCAGAAAATCCTTGTTCAACCACTGGTCGGGCTTGGGTTCGGCGTTCTCCAGCGGATCGGCAATCACGTCCAGCGTGCCGGTGGCCCCGCCCACCATGACATAGCGTCCGTCGGGCCAGGCATCGTCGCCCATGCCTTCGGGCTGGTTGCCGGTGGATTTCTTCAGGTGCTTTTTGCCGAGCAGGAGTGAATTCAGCACTTTGCCGCTGACATCCGCAAATTCAACGAGGGTGGCGGTGTTGGTCGCCGGGCCCGGCGGCAGGAGCGCAAAACGTCCCAGTTGGGAGGGGCCCGCCTCCTGGCTCTGGGCAATTTTCAAGTCGGCCAGTTTGATCAGCCATTCGCTGATTTGCGGAAAGTTGGCGGGATAATTGCCGCGTTCGCGCACGCGCCAGAGGCTGTCCTGCCGCACGAGATGCAGCTCGTTCGTCCCGGCGTGAATCGTGATCCGGGCGATGTCATTCACCGCCAGGCCCGGCAGCAGCTTGCCGCCGATCACGGACGCCGAACTGTCCCAGGAACGGTTGCCGCGCTGATAAACGAGGAGCCCGGCGCCACCGATGATCAGGACCGCAACCAACAGAAGGAGGAATTGTTTTCTATTCATTTGGCTGACGTCTTTTTGCGCTTGACCACCGCCACGGCCACGCCCGCCAGCGTCACCGCCAGCGGCATGGCCAGGATGTTGAGCCATTTGATGTGCGTCTCCAGCGAGACCACTTCCTTGCGCAAATCCTTGCGGGCCTGCTTGAGCTCACGGCTGACTTCGGCCTGCTGCTTGCGGAACTTATCCAGTTCGGCGCGCTGCTCGGGGGAGAGGATGAAACGCTGATCCGGATCCTTTTTCTGCTGCTGGAGTTCATCCAGGCGCTGCTGGGTGTCGTTGAGACTCGACTGCAACTCCGTGATCCGGGCCTCCCCCTGCGCCTCGGCCGCCGCCTGCATCTGCTCAATGCGCGTGAAGGGATGGTGGGTGGTGGCGCGGCTGCGAATTTCAATCAGGCTGCTGTCCCCCGCCAACTGCTCCACCAGGTTCTGCACCAAGTTCAAATTTCCGTTCAACGGACTGGCCATCACGCCAAACGGGCTGTCCACCTTGCGCATGGAAAAATCATCGGCGGCAAAATCCGAGTCCCCAATCAGCACCACCGAGGTTTCCACCCGGGATTCTTTCAAGCCCTCGTCCTTGGCCGGGGCGTTGGTGGCGTTCGCCGCCTGGTCGTCCTTCGCGTCGCCCGGTTTGCCGTTCGGGAAGGCCGTCTTGAATTTCCCCGTCAGCCGGACCGCCAGCGCGTAACTCACTCCCGTCGGCTTGAAACCATCCATGAGACTCTCGCCCCCCATGCTGGCCGCCATGGCATCCACCAACTCCGCCTGGGTGGAACTGTGCAGCAAAATGGTTTCCTTCAAGCCCGCCGCCGGAACCCCCGTGAAAGCGCCGGCCAGCGGCAGCCAGACCGTGTCCAGCGGGCCGGTGGCAATGTCATCCCGGTTGATGCCCTCCGCGTTGAGCCCCAGAAAGGCGGGGGCATCCGTGGGCTGGCCGTTGGGGCCGTTCATCTGCAGTTTGAAGTCCAGGTCCGCCACCACTTTGCCGGTGTCAAATCCCAGGCCCCAGGCCGGGAGCAATTTGTCCAGCGACGAGGAGGCCGGGCCCGGGCCGCCCCCCATCATGGGATTCTGCTGCTGCTGTTGCTGGCGGCTGTCGATAACGGATTCCGGGTCCAGCAAGGCAATGACCTTGCCTCCCCGCAGAATGAACTGGTCAATGGCGTACTGGGCCTGGTCGGAAATATCCTTGGGATGAATAATGAGCAGCACCGTCACATCGTCATCAATTTTATCCGTCGTCAACTCAATGTGCTTGAGGTTGAAATCTTCCTTCAACTCATCAATCAGCGTCCACGCCGCCGGACCGCTCTGGCCCGTCTCGGCCATCATCGGATTGGCCGGCGCGCCAAACACCGGCAGCGCGCTCATCACCCCCACCGTGGGCTTTTCCGGCGCAAACACCCGCGCGATGGCCCGCGTGAGGTCGTACTCAAGCTGGCGCTCGCGGCTCGGATCCAGAAACGGAATCGCCACCCGCTCGTCGGCCAGCCCCACGGACAGCCCGAGATAAAACTCGTCATTGCCCGTCAGCGTCTGCGGTTCCAAGCCGTCCAGCCGCGCGGAATCCTCCGCATCCGAATCCGGCTGCGGATCATATTTCTCCACCACCAGGTTTTTGCCCGCGATTTGCTGGTACTCCTTCAGCAGGTCTTCCACCGTGCGCGCATAACTCTCCAGCGCCACCGACTCGGCCGTGGCCGTGTCGCTCCGCGTGCAGTAAAAACGGATTTTCACCGGGGTGTCGAGCCGCTTCAACACCGCCTTCGTGCCGGCGGACAGCGTGTAGGCTTTTTCGCGCGTCAGGTCCACGCGCACCGGTTCGACACTCGTGATGACGTTGACCGCAATGACAATGGCAAGCATCACCAGGATGCCGGCCGTGGAATAGAGCAGGGTGGCCAGGGACTTTTTTTGCATCGTGAAAACTCCGTTCAAGTGGTGCGGTGCGTCCGCAAAATCACGCTCGTCGTGAACAGCGAGAAGACAATCACCGAGAGAAAGAAAATAATGTCGCGCGAATCCAGCACGCCCTTTTGAAAGCCCTCAAAGTGGGTGATCACGCTGAACGAGGTGATCACCTCCACCAGCCACTGCCAGCCGGGCGTGAGATTTTGCAGCAGATTGATCACCGGCGGAAAGCCCGCCAGAATGAGGAACAGGCAGATCACCACGGAAATGATGAAGCTCACCACCTGGCTGCGCGTGATGGCCGAGGTGATGCAACTCACCGCCAGATACGCCCCCGCCATCAGCCAGCTCCCCACATAAGCCGCCAGGATCACCCCGTTGTCCGGGCTGCCCAGATAATTCACCGTGAGCACCACCGGGAAGGTCAGCAGCAGGGCCAGGCCGAGAAACAGCCACGAGGCGATGAACTTGCCCACAATCGCCTCCCACGGCGCGATGGGAAACGTCAGCAACAATTCCAAAGTCCCCACCCGCCGTTCATCCGCCCACAATCTCATCCCCACCGCCGGAACGAGAAACAAGTAAAACCACGGATGCCACAGAAAAAAGGATCCGGACAGCGAAGCCTCGCCCCGCTCGAAAAACCCGCCCACCATGAACGTGAAAAAACCGTTCAACAGCAGGAAGATGACGATGAACACATACGCGACCGGCGACGAAAAATACGCCTGCAGTTCGCGTTTGGTAATGGTTTTGACATGGCCCCAAGCGTTCATAGTTTTGCCTCCTTGCCCGTGTCCGGCAGGGTGATGCCCCGGAAGACTTCATCCAGCCGCCCCTCCTCCGTGCGCAATTGTTCCACCGACCAGCCTTTCACCGCCTCGCCAATGGCCGGCGCCAGCCCGCCGTTCAGGACGCCGGATTTCGCAAACGCCCGGACCGTGACGACGCCGGAACCGGATTCCAGCACCACCACTTTGCCCACGCCCGGGGCGTGTTGCAGCCGGTCGGACAATTCCCCGGCGCTGACGCCCCGCACGCGCACCGTCACCGCCCCCGCCAGTTCGGATTTTTGCCGCAGTTCCTGCGGCGTGCCGTTGGCCACGATCGCACCGCGGTCAATGATGATCGCCCGGGTGCAGACCGCGTCCACTTCCTCCAGAATGTGCGTGGAAAAAATAATCGCCTTCTTTCCGCCCATCTGCCGGATAAGCTGGCGGATCTCATGCTTTTGATTCGGGTCCAGCCCGTCCGTCGGTTCATCCAAAATCAGGACCTCCGGGTCATGGATGATGGACTGGGCAAAACAGGTGCGGTGCCGGTAGCCTTTGGAAAGCGTGTCCACATTCTGGTGCAGGACCGATTGCAGGAAGCACAGCGAAACCGCGCGCTGGATGGCGTTCTTTTTGGCCTCGCCGCGCAGACCGCGCATGGCTGCGGCAAAGTCCAGAAAGCCGTACACCGTCATGTCGGTGTAGGCCGGGGCGTTTTCCGGCAGGTAGCCGATCAGTTTCTTGGCCGGAATGGGGTTCTCCAGCAGATCGAAGCCGCCCACCATCACCGAGCCGCTGGTGGGGGGGATGAAGCCGGTGATCATCCGCATGGTCGTGGATTTTCCGGCCCCGTTGGGGCCCAGAAACCCAAGCACCTCGCCGCGTTCGACGGTGAACGAAATGCCGTCCACCGCGCGTTTGGCCCCGAATATTTTGGTCAGATTCTCTACTTTAATCATGTCATCAACTGTCGGTTCAAACTTTGCCGGGCCCGCAGCCCGTGCTTGAGTGAACCATTCGCATATTACACGTTATGGTGTGAATTTGGACAATCATTAAAAAAAACGTTCAAAAAATCAATCCTGATTTCCAACCCGCCCCCCCCGGGCGCCGCCGCAGCCCGCCACTGGCCAGGGGAAGTGAAGGCCGTTGTCACATTTTGGAGTGCGGCGACATGTCGCCGCTTTTGGATGAGACGACCCGTCGTCGAGTTCAAAGACGCAGGCTTATCCGGGTCTCCCCAACGGCCCCGGGGGCAAATGGGCCGCCGGGGTTCGGTTGGCCGGGGTGGTTCTGGAAGTCGGGGCGGCGGCAATGCCGCGCTCCGACCTTTGAGCGGCGGGCACCGCGTCCAGCGGCGCCCCAGGACGGCGGAGAAAAAAATAATTCCGGACATTTTCGTTACCTAGCAGCCTGTCGGACTTAGGGCAAAACCAGCCTTAT
>CAZUBG010000108.1:0-17387 GCA_964618545.1 uncultured Bifidobacteriaceae bacterium
GCTTTGACATCCCCGTGTTATCGGGGTGCTGCGGCTCACAGAGCCGCGCTCCGGGGCTTCGCCGGGGCGCGGCCCCGCGCGCCTCAGTCGGAGGGCAGGTCTGTGACCCGCAGCGGACACCTTGCAAATCCGGGTCTGAAAACTGCTTTGACATTCCTGTGTTATCGGGGTGCTGCGGCTCACAGAGCCGCGCTCCGGGGCTTCGCCGGGGCGCGGCCCCGCGCGCCTCAGTCGGAGGGCAGGTCTGTGACCCGCAGCGGACACTTTGCAAATCCGGGTCTGAAAACTGCTTTGACATCCCCGTGTTATCGGGGTGCTGCGGCTCACAGAGCCGCGCTCCGGGGCTTCGCCGGGGCTTGCCGCACCTCCAAGCCTCATGTCCTGCAAGGGACATTGGAAAATCGGCGCCCCGGTTCGGGCGCAGGGCCAGCAGGCGTTTTCCAGCGTCCCTTGCGGGACGCGCTGATTTTTTAATGATCTTGTTGCCAGCCCAGCCACTGCGTAGCTGGCTAATATCCGGGGTCCCTGCGGGACGAGAACGCGCGACTGGCCTGCTGCTTTTCGGTGGCTTTCACCATTCACCGGGCGATTTTCCCAATGCCGCGTCTTCGTTCGTATATTTCGCCCGTTTCGCGGTTAAAAAATTCCGCGCCTTTTTCTTTGCGATCCATGCGTCCCCGCTTTTCTGCTTAAGTCGCGCAACGAGTGGGTTTTTCAGTAGCAACGCTTAAAAATAAACCCCGGCCGGCTAAAGAGTGCCGCCAGCATTTGACTCAACCCCGAAACCGGTGTGTCTAAATCGGTGCAGGGAGCTTCGGCTCCCAGCCGAGGTGGGTGGTGTGGGTGGCAGACCGGGTTTCCTGACCCGGCGTCAGCCCCCCCCTCATCGGCGCTCATCGGCATCCCGGGGTCCAGAACGAAAAGAATCGGATAAAATCAGTAAAACACGATTAATTTTTCCAGCGGACCAATTCACGCGATTTGAGCACCCCCGGCGGCGGGAGATCCGGGGTCAGGGAGGAGGGACGAAATCATTGTGAATTCGCCGGTTCAAATTGTGAATTGGCAAGCGCCCGCCGCCCTGCTAATTTTTGCCGGATGTCCAATTTGGCTGACGCCGCTCCGACACCCTCCAAGGGCAAGGTATTTATCCGCCGGTTGATCACCACGGTGATTCTCTGGACGGTCATCCTTGCCTCGTTGTTTTCGGGCCGGCCCCTGATTTCCAATGGTGTTTTCATTCTGCTCATGGTCCTGCTGGCCGTGGCCGGGTTGGCGGAGTTCTATGGCCTGGCGGGCAGGTGCAAACTGGTCTGCTTCAAGTGGTGCGGCCTGGCGGGCGGCGTCCTGCTGATGGTGGGGACGTTTTTGAATCTGACCGGCCATCTGGGCCTGAACAATTCCCCGGCGCGGGTGAACGATTTTGAATCCTGTTTCCTGATCTTGTTTGTCCTGGGGTTGTGCGTCCGCCAGTTTTTGGCGAAATCCAACACCACGGGGATTGTGGCCATCGGCACGACGCTGCTGGGGTTGATGTATGTGCCGTGGCTGCTGAATTTCATTCAAAAGATCAATTTTTTCCCGGGGGTGGACGGGCGGTTTTACGTCCTTTATTTCATTCTGGTGACGAAGTTCAGCGACATGGGGGCCTATGCGGTGGGGTCATTGATCGGGCGGCACAAGATGATTCCGCGCATCAGTCCGGGCAAAACCTGGGAGGGGTTTGGCGGGGCGATTGTGGTTTCGACGGCGGCGAGCGTGGCGTTCAGCGAGTTGTTTGCGGAGCACATGCCGGGCATGAAGCTGCCGCACGCGATCCTGCTCGGGGTGGTTTTGAGTTCCACGGCGGTGGTTGGTGATTTGATTGAATCGCTGTTCAAACGGGAGGCGGGGCTGAAGGATTCCGGCCGGTTTTTCCCGGGGATTGGCGGCATTCTGGATTTGTTGGACAGCCTTTTGTTCAACGCGCCGATCATGTACCTTTATTTGCGGCATGTGCTCACACATCCCGGAAGTTTTTGAAAATGAAAAATGTCGTTCTGCTGGGCAGCACCGGTTCCATTGGCACCAACACGGTTAAAGTGGCGGAGGATCTGCCGGATCGCATCCGGCTGGTGGGGCTGGCGGCGGGCAACAACGCGGGGTTGTTGATTGAGCAGGCGGGCAAGCACCGGCCGGAAGTCGTTTCCATCGCCCAGGCGGCCAGGGCGGGGGAAATCCAGGCGGCGCTCGGCCCGGCGACGCAGGTTTATGCCGGGGCGGAGGGGTTGCTGAAACTGGCGACGCTGCCCTCGGCGGATGTCGTGCTGATTGCCATCGTGGGCACGGCGGGACTGCAACCGGCGCTGGCGGCCATCCGGGCGGGTAAGGATATTGCCGTGGCGTCCAAGGAAATTCTGGTCATGGCGGGCGAAATTGTGATGCGCGAGGCCCGGGAACACGGGGTGCGGGTGCTGGCGGTGGACAGCGAGCATTCGGCGATTTTCCAGTGTTTGGATGACAAGCCCGCCGCGTCGGTGCGCAAGCTGTGGCTGACCGCTTCCGGCGGCCCGTTCCGCGACGGGAAATTGTGGCCGAAGGAATCGTTTGCCGGGATCACGGTGGAGCGGGCTTTGAAGCATCCCTCGTGGGTGATGGGCCGCAAAGTCACGCTGGATTCGGCCACGCTGTTCAACAAGGGCTTGGAGATGATCGAGGCCCGCTGGCTGTTCGGAGTGGAAATGGGGCGGATTGGCGTGCTGGTACACCCGCAGAGCCTGGTGCATTCGATGGTGGAATTTGTGGATGGCTCGCTGATTGCCCAGCTTTCCAGCCCGGACATGTGCCTGCCCATTCAATATGCCCTGACTTATCCCGAACGCGCGCCCAGTGACCGGGTGCAGACTGATTTCGCCCGGATTGGCACGCTGACGTTTGAAGCCCCGGATGGGGAACGGTTTCCCTCGGTAGGGCTGGCGCGCCGGGCGGGGGAGGTGGGCGGCACGCTGCCGGCGGTATTGAACGCCGCCAATGAAATCGCGGTCGAAGCCTTCGTGAACCGGAAAATCAGCTTTCCCCAGATCTCCGAGGTGGTCGGACGGACCATGGCCGCGCACCAGGTGGTGTCCCAACCCTCGCTGGAGCAAATCCTGGAAGCCGACGCCTGGGCGCGGCGGACGGCGGCGGGGAGCTGAGGAAGAGGATGAAGGATGAAGGATGAAGGATGAAGGGTGTGAAGCTGGAACTCAACCGGTGAACCAGCCGGCCGGGGCGGTGCCCGCCCGGTGTTCTCTGGGATTGCGGCCCATGGTATTAATGTTATAATCATTCAGCCTGTAAGATGGCAACCGTTGACATGACAATTTTACGATATCTATTTATCGCCTTGGAAGTGGTGTTGCTTTTCAACCTGCTGATTGGCGTTCATGAACTGGGCCACTTTCTGGCGGCCAAGTGGCGCGGCCTGAAGGTGGAGCGGTTTGCCATTTGGTTTGGCAAACCCCTCTGGAAGAAAAAGATCGGCGGGGTGGAGTATGTTCTGGGCTCGATTCCCGCCGGGGGTTACGTTTCCCTGCCGCAAATGGCGACGATGGAAGCCATTGAAGGCAAAACCGAGGAGACGGCCGAGCAACTGCCCAATGTTTCGCCCTTGGATAAAATCATTGTGGCGTTTGCCGGGCCGTTGTTCAGTTTTGGTCTGGCGGTGGCCTTTGCCGTGGTTGTCTGGGGCGTGGGCAAGCCGGGCGATGGCGGGGATGATTCCACGGTCGTCGGCTGGGTGGACCCGACCGGTCCCGCCGGCAAAGCCGGGCTGCTTCCCGGGGACACGCTGTTGGAAGTGGACGGGCATCCGGTGAATCACTTTGAGGCGATGAGTGAGGACAGCGTCAAATGGCGCATTGTCACCAGCGAAGGCCCCACCATTCCCATCAAATATCAGCGGGACGGCAAAGTGGCCATGGCTTATCCGGTGCCGTTCCATCGCGCCACCAAGTGGTACGAGCGGAAGGCGTTGCGCCAGTTGCTCATCGCGCCCGCGGCCAAATCCGTGATTTTTGAAGTGGCCAGCAACAGTCCCGCCGCCCTGGCCGGGATCAAGTCCGGTGACGAAATCACGGCCTTGAACGGCCGGCATATTTACAGTTTTGAGCCGGTGATGGAAGAGCAGGATTCCTGGACCAACCGTCAGCCCGGCCCGATGACGCTCACCATCAAGCGGGGGGGTGAACAGTTTGACCGCACCCTGCTGGCCGTCAAACCCAAACAGCCCACCAACAGCCCGCCGTTGATTGGCATTCTCTCGCTCCAGGTGGAAACGAACATCAGCCTGGTGCATCCCAGTCCGCTGGATCAGATTCAAACCAGTGTCGGGCAGATCATGAGCACGTTCCATGCGCTTTTCTCGTCGAAAAGCGAAATCGGGGTCCAGCAGTTGGGCGGCGCGGTGATGATCATCCGGGTGTACAGCAACCTGTTTCAGAGCGATGACGGGTGGCGGCGGGTGCTCTGGTTCAGCGTGGTGATGAATGTGAACCTGGCGCTGCTGAATCTCCTCCCGCTGCCGGTGCTGGATGGCGGTCACATTCTGCTGTCGGTGATTGAATTCATCCGGCGCCGTCCGGTGAGCAACCAGATTTTGCAGTTCATTCAAACGGGGTTTGTGGTGGTCCTGATCTCGTTCATGCTTTACCTCGCGTTTTTTGACACGGGCGACTGGGTGCGCAGCGCGCGGGCGGATCGGGAGGCGCCGATCGTGTTTGCGCCCAACAAATGATTTTTCCCATGCGTTACTGCGAATCCCCCTTTAATTATCACCGCCGCATCACGCGGGAAATCGTCATTGGCGATCCGCAAAACGGCGGGCTGGTGATCGGCGGCCGGCAGCCGGTGGCCCGGCAGTCCATGATCACCTGCGACACGATGGACACGGTCACGAGTGTGCAGCAGACCCTGGATTTGGTGGCGGTGGGCTGCCAGATCGTGCGCATCACCGCGCCCACGGTGAAGGACGCCGCCAACCTGGAGGCGATTGTCGCGGAACTGCGCCGGCGCGGCTGCCAGGTGCCGATTGTGGCGGACATCCATTTCAAGCCCGAGGCCGCGATGGAGGCCGTCAAATGGGTGGAGGTGGTCCGGGTCAATCCCGGGAATTACGCCGACTCGAAAAAATTCGCGATCAAGGAATACACCGATGATCAATACGGGGCCGAGCTGCGGCGCATCGAGGAGAAGTTCACGCCGCTGGTGCTGGAATGCAAACGGCTCAAGCGGGCGCTGCGAATCGGCACCAACCATGGTTCGCTGAGCGACCGGATCATGAACCGCTTCGGGGACACGCCGCTGGGCATGATTGAGAGCGCGCTGGAATTCGCGCGCATTGCGCGCAAGCACGATTTCCACAACTTCAAGTTCTCCCTGAAATCGTCCAACCCCAAGGTGATGATCGAATGCTACCGGATGCTGGTGGCCCGGTTGGAACAGGAGGGGCCGGATTGGAATTATCCCATTCACCTGGGGGTCACCGAAGCCGGGGAAGGGGAGGACGGCCGCATCAAGAGCGCCATTGGCATCGGCTCGCTGCTGGCGGACGGCCTGGGGGACACGATCCGGGTTTCGCTCACGGAGGACAGTCCGCGCGAGATCGAGGTCTGCCAGGATTTGCTGGCGCAGATTCCCGGGCTGGCGAACACCCGGACCCCGGTTCACGGGGCGGAGGTGTCGTTTGATCCGTTTCATTTTGAACGGCGCGACACGCCGGAGATTCTCCTCAACGAGCAGGTTCCCTGCGGGGGCGAACAGTTGATCCGCGTGGTGGTCACGCGCGCCACCTGGGACAAGGTCGCGCCGAGGCTGCGTCCGCGCGAGGACGTCAAGCCGGAGGCGGTGTACGAGGATCTGAATGTGGCGGAGCTGGACCCGACGGCGGACTTTAATGTCAATTGTGCGACGCAGTTGGTGACGGTCAAGGACGGGGTCAAACTGCCGGCCATCACCGCCTTCCGCCTGCTGGCGGCCAAACTGAAGCGGCTGGGGCGGAACAACCCGATTCTGCTGAAGGATTGCCTGGAATTTGAACGCGTGGCGCTGGAGCCGAAGATCGCCCTGCTGCGCGCCTCGGTGGTGATTGGTTCGCTGCTGGCCGATGGGATTGGCGACGCCATTCTGGTGCGCGGGGAGGCGGGGGCGGGACAAAGCCTGCGTCTGGCGTATAACATATTGCAGGCGGCGGGCTGCCGTTCGTTCAAGACGGACTATGTGGCGTGCCCGAGTTGCGGGCGCACGCTGTTTAATCTGCAAACGGTCACGGCGAGCATCAAGGCGCGCACGGAGCATCTCAAGGGGGTGAAGATTGCGATCATGGGGTGCATTGTGAACGGGCCCGGGGAGATGGCGGACGCGGACTTTGGGTATGTGGGGGGCGCGCCGGGCAAGATCAATTTGTATGTGGGCAAGCAGGCCATCAAGTTCAACATTCCCGAGGGGGAAGCCGTGGACCGGCTGGTGGACCTGATCAAGGAACACAACAAGTGGGTTGAGCCGGAGTTGGTGACGGCGTGACGTCGGGCGGGGTGCAACAGACGGCAAGTTCCTGCAAGAAAAAAATCGGAAGGGAAATCCCGTTACCCAGTAACGGGCGGAGGCATTGTTTCTTTCTGACACAATTGGCAACTCGTTGGGGTTTAATGGGTTAGGTTGTGTCAAGTAAAAAGCGATTGACAGCGCGTTTTTCGTTACTAGGTAACGACCGGCTGCCAGGGATGCCTGGCCGTCTTCTTTCCGGCCGCCGCCGGGCGACTCAGCCGAAGGGGCGTTCATCACGGCATTATCGGGTCTTCGTCCCATTTTTTCCCGTTTCATCTCATTACCGTGGAAGCCCGGGCGGGGTGTGCTATATTGGCGTAAAGTATTTTGGCTGAGGCAGACAGGATTGGAACGCCCTGGTCAATGCCCAATCACGGCCCGGGGGGGGCAGGTCAGGCCGGTCAGGGGATTGATGATCGCCGGCGGTTTTTGGGAACGAAATATGCTGTGTGTTGTGGGTGTCCTGGGTGTTTTTTTGGAAACGCGTGCTAACATGTTGATATTCAAATGGTTGTTTAAATTCGGGTGGGGGACGGTGTTGATTCTGTTTTGCGGAATTTTGCCAAGTTCTGCCTCGGATTGGAAAATTTTACCCGGTCATGTGCCGCCGGGGGTTTCCGGCCTGACCCCCAAGGGCTGGTTGTCGGCGACCAATCAGTTGCGGCTGGCGATTGGCCTGCCATTGCACAACGGGAGGGAGCTGAGTGATTTTCTGACACGGGTTTATGACCCGGCGAGTCCTGATTTTCATCATTACTTGACGCTGGAGGAGTTTGCCGCGCGGTTTGGCCCGACCGAGCAGGATTATGAGGCGGTGAAGGCGTTTGCGCGGACGAATGGACTGGCGGTGGCCGCCACCTACGGGAACCGGCTGGTCCTGGATGTGACGGGTCCGGCGGCGGCGGTGGAACAGGCGCTGCATGTCACGCTGCGAACGTACCGGCATCCGACGGAGGCGCGGGATTTTTATGCACCCGACGCGGACCCGGCGGTGCCAGCGGAGTTGCCGGTGGTGGATGTGCAGGGATTGAGTAATTTTTCCCGGCCCCGGCCGAAACTGCACCGGATGGACGCGGCGGCCGTGACCCGGGCCAAAGCCAACGCCGGTTCCGCGCCGGATGGTTCGGGCAATTATTTTGGGAATGATTTTCGGAGCGCCTACGCGCCGGGCGCGACGCTGACGGGGGCGGGGCAGGAACTGGGGCTGTTTGAGGCGGACGGTTTTTATGCGAGCGATATTTCCGCCTATGCGACGGCAGCAGGAAACGGCCGGGCGAGCATCCCCCTCCAGACGGTTTTGCTGGACGGCTTCAGCGGCACGCCGACGACGGGTTCGGACAGCGGCAATCCGGAGGTTTCCCTGGACATTGAAATGGCCATGGCCATGGCGCCGGGGCTGGCGAAGATTGTGGTTTATGAGGGAAATCCCGACAATTTCAAACCCAACGACATCCTGAACTCCATGCTGTCGAGCAATGCCACGGTGAAAAACCTAAGCAGTTCATGGGGCTGGACGGGCGGGCCGAGCCAGACCACCGCCACGATTTTCACCAACATGGCCGCCGTGGGGCAGTCCTTTTTCAACGCGGCCGGCGACAGCGACGCCTTTACGACGGGTTCCGGTTCCGTCAACGGGGTGGACAATGCCTCGCTGGGCAATGAACCCTCCAGTTGCCCCATCATTACGCAGGTGGGGGGGACGACGCTGACGACGGGCAGTGGTGCGGCCTACGGTTCGGAGAAGGCATGGAACTGGAATTATGTGTCGGATGAGGATGCGTATGTGGGCAGCAGCGGGGGCATCAGCAGCTATTATTCGATTCCAAGCTGGCAGACCAACATTAACATGGCGGCCCGGGGGGGCTCGGCGAGTTATCGGAACATCCCGGATGTGGCGCTGACGGCGGATGAGGTTTACGTGGCCTACGGGGATGGCAGCAGCGGGGAGTTTGGCGGCACGAGCTGCGCGACCCCGTTGTGGGCGGCGTTTGTCTCGCTGGTCAATGAACAGGCGGCGGCCAATGGAAAGACGGTGATGGGATTCATCAATCCGGCGCTGTACTCCCTCGCCGCCGGGGGGAACTATGCCGCGTGTTTTCATGATGTGACGGTCGGCAGCAACTGCTGGCCGAGCAGCCCGAATTTGTTTTATGCCACCAATGGTTATGACCTTTGCACCGGGTTGGGCACGCCCAATGGAATGAACCTGATCAACGCCCTGGCCGGTTTGCCGGGTTTGGGGGTCACGCCGTCGTCCGGCTCCGCCACCGGGCTGGCGGGCGGCCCGATCAGTGTGGCGACCGGCGCATTTGTGCTGACCAACGCCAGTGCCTCCCCGCTGGCCTGGTCGCTGCTCAATCCCGCCGGGTGGCTCAGTCTTTCCCCGACCAACGGCACGCTGGCGGCGGGGGCGCAAACCAGCCTGGCGGTCAGTCTCACGTCCCTGGCTGACACGCTGGCGGCGGGGACGAACACGGCCACGCTGGTGTTCTCCAACGCGACGGCCCATGTGGCGCAGAGCGCGCTGTTCACCGTGCAACTCAACCAGCCCATGGTCGTTTCGCCGACAACGGGTTTCACCGCTGCGGGACCGGCGGGCGGGTCGTTCAATGTGACCTCGCAGACCTTTTCATTAACCAACCAAAGTGTCAGCGCGCTGTCGTGGAGTCTCGTCAACACCTCCTCCTGGCTGAGTGTTTCACCCTCCGGCGGCATTTTGGCGGGCGGAGCGCAAGCGGCGCTGACGGTGGGCCTGTCATCGTCGGCGGACAGTCTGGTGGCGGGAGATTACACGGCGAGTGTGGTGGTCACCAACGCCGTTGGTTTGTCGGCCAGCCTGCCTTTCAGCCTCGTGGCGGGCCAGTCCATCGTGACCAACGGCGGTTTTGAGACGGGCACTTTCTCCGGCTGGACGCTGGTGGGCGACACCATTGTCGGGCATGGGCGCAACCAGACGGTTTACGACGCCGTGGAAAGCGCGGCCTCGGGATATGCCGTGGTCTATTCCGGCACCTTCGGCGCCTTCCTGGGGGACGACCAACTGGCCACCCTGTCGCAAACGCTGGGCACGGCGGCCGGCCAGAGCTACCTGCTGTCCCTATGGCTCGACAATCCCACCGCCGGTGCCACCCAGATTTTTCAGGTCAATTGGGGCGGCGCGGAAATCTACAGCATCACGAACCCCCCGGCGTTTGCCTGGACCAATTTACAGTTCATTGTCACGGCTTCCAGGACCGCCACGCTGCTGCAATTCGCCGCGGAAAACGATCCGAATTATTTTGGCCTGGACAACATCAGTGTGTCGCCGATTTCGTCGCCGGCGTTTAAGCTGGTGGAAACCCCGCCGCAAAACCGCGCCTCGTTCAACCTCACCTGGGGTGCGGTTCCCGGACTGAACTATCAGGTGCAGTATAACACCAATCTGCTGCAGACCAACTGGCTCAACCTGGGGGGGATGATCACCGCCGCCACGAACACGCTGACACTGTCGGACACGAATGCGCTGTTGATCTCGCCCCGGCGGTTCTACCGGCTGCTGGAGCTGCCGTGACGGGGGACGGGGGGCTTCAAATTTCAAGGATTCACCGGCGCGTGACGCTGGCATGCGAGGGTTCGGTCCAGTTCACTGAATCAAACCATGGCCCCGCGGTTTTGGTGGTTGCGTGCGGCCGTGGGGCCAGTTGTTCTGGGTGAGGAAGACGGAGAGGGCGTGGCGGGATTCGACGCCGGGCTTTTTGAAAATGTGCCCGACGTGCTTGTGGACGGTGCGCGGGCTGATGGCGAGGATGGCGGCGATGGCGGCGCTGGTCTTTCCCTGGCAAATCCAGCGGGCGACCTCCCATTGGCGTTTGCTGAGGGTGCCGTCCCCGGGCACCGGGGCGGGAGAACAGCGGTCGTGGTCGCGGGTGAGCACAAGGAGCAGTCGTTCGCGGCTGGCGGTGGGCACGGCGGGGGCCGGTACGGCAAGTCTGTCGCTGAACGGTCAGACGCTGGCGTTGAACGGGCCGCTGGCGGTGACTGCCGGGGGCTCGTTGACGGTGGACAGCGGGGCGCTGGTGGGAAACACCAATGCCATGTTGAGCGGTGACATCGGCTGGTCTGCGGGGGCTCTGGGGGGGAATTTGACGCTGGCGGCGGGCAGCACGCTGACGCTGATGACGGCGAATGCGCACAACCTGCCGAACCTGACGCTGACAAACAACGGAACGGTGGTGTGGGCCACCGGGACGATTCAAGGGGGCGGTTATGGCAGCCTGGTGATCAATAACGGGTTGTGGGTGGCGCAGGATGATTCGACTTGGAATGATGCTTATGGGTACAACGCGGTGGTGTTCAACAACAGGGGCACGTTCCGCAAAACGGCAGGGACGAGCGCGGGGCAGACCTTGTTTTCGGGCGGCAATCCCGGCGTGGTGTTCAACCAACTGGGCGGCACGCTGGACGTGGAGACGGGTGCCGTGAGCGTGACGGGAAACAATGGCTTCAACAGCGGGATGGTGGATTTTGGCATTGCCGCCCCGGTGAATTATGGTCACTTGAATGTTTCCGGAGGCATCACCCTGGGAGGGGCGCTGACGGTGGTCCTGAACAACGGGTACTTTCCCGCCGTGAGCAATTCGTTTGCCCTGATCAACCGCGGCTCGCGGAACGGGACGTTCACGAGCACCAGTCTGCCGGTCAACGGGACGTACTGGCAGGTGGTTTACGCGAACACCTCGGTTGACCTGGTGGTGGCCAACAACCTGGCCCAATTGGTGAACATTGCCTATCTTCGCTCCCTGCTGGATCCGGTTAATTTTGCCCCGACGAACACGACGACGGTCTTCACCACCGAAGGGGTGGTCACGACCTGGACGAACCTGACGGGCGGCGCCGGGACGGAGTTTTATATTCAGGACGCCACGGCGGGCATTGCGGTTGACTGGGCCGGTGCATCCGCCGGCGCGAGTCTGCCGCCCGGCGGTTCGCTGGTGCAGGTGACCGCGCCGCTGGGGGAGTTCAATGGGTTGCTCACGCTGGCCCGGGTGGAGACCAACTCGCAGGAAGGGGTGACGATTTTGGGTGGCACGAACCTGCCCGCGCCGCAACCCCTGCCGATGGCCCCCAGCCTCACGGGGAATCCCACGCTGATGGTGCGGGGGCTCCAGGGCAGTTATTTGGTGGCGTCCAATGTGTTTCTGGACCTGACCACGCCCGCGTTTGCGGCCGGGGCCGCCGAACCGCTGACGAACGGGTTGAACCTGACGAATCCAATCTCCTTCTACAATCCCACCAACGTTGCCGGGGGAACCAATTTTCAGGTGAGCGCCACCAACCTGGCCGGCGAAACCTTCACCCTTTACTACAACCCGTACACCGATCTGGCCGGCGGGCCCAAGCCGCCCGGGCCGTTTGACATTTACGGGGTGCTGGGCCAGTCGGCGACAAACCCGCCCTACACGAACGGTTACCGGTTCACGCCCACCCGGTTTGCCGATCTGGTGCCGGTGGCGCCGCCGGTGATTTTGTGGACCAACCCGGTTTCAATCAGCTACGGCACCGGCTTGAGCGCGACGCAGTTGAATGCGACCGCCTGGCTTGCGGGCGCCAATGTGCCGGGCAGTTTTGCGCACAGCCCGGCGGCGGGCGCGGTGCCGGCGGCGGGCACGAACACGCTGTCGGTCGCGTTCACCCCGGCGGATTTGCAGCATTACAACCTGGCGGCCGGCAGCGCAAGCCTGGTGGTGACGCCGGTCCCGCCGGCCGTGACGGCCGGCAGCGCCAGCCGGTCGTACGGGGCGGCCAACCCGGTGTTCGCGGGCACGCTGACCGGGGTGGTCCGCGGGGACGGCATCACCGCCTCCTTGACCCCGGCGGCCGGTCCCGGCAGTGCCGTTTTAACGTACGCCATCACTCCACAGTTTCTGGATTCCAACGGGCGGCTGGTCAATTATGTGGTGAACGCCGCCAACGGCCTCCCCACGGTGACCACGGTGCCGCTGACGGTGACGGCCAGCAACGCCTTCCGGCTGGCCGGGCAGGCCAACCCGGTGTTCACCGGGACGCTGGCGGGCGTCGTGAACGGGGACAACATTACGGCCGTCTACAGTTCGCCCGCCACCCCGGCCAGTCCGGTGGGGACGTATCCGATCATTCCGGCGCTGGCGGATCCGAACGGCCGGCTGGGAAATTACAGCGTGACGACGAATGACGGCACCCTCACGGTGAACCCGACGACGCTGTCCGTCACCTGGACGGCCCCGGCGGCCATCCTCTACGGGACGGCCTTGAGCGGAATTCAACTGAACGCCACGTCGAGCGTGCCCGGGACGCCGGTCTGCACGCCGGCGGCGGGAACGGTCCTGGACGCGGGCACGAACTGGCTGACGCTGGTGTACACGCAGGTGACCAACCAAACCTCCGCCGTCGGTCAGGAGATTCTGATTCCTCTGCAGGTGCAGGCGGCCGCCGCGCCCGCGTTCTTCAGGCTGGCCGCCAGCGATCCCGAGGGAGCCTTCATCAGCACCAACGGGGTGTTCCGCTGGTCGCCCGCGTGTTCGCAGGGCAGCACCACCAACCAGATTACCATCTGGGTGACGGACAACAGCAGTCCGCCCTTGAGCAACTCGATGACGTTCTCCGTGGTGGTCGGCGAATGCGTGCAGTTGGAGCTGGGTTCCACCGTGATGCAGGTGGGACAGGCCGGCGGCGTGCCCGTGACATTGCTGTCCACGGTCGGCCTGACGAATCTGAACTGGACGCTTTCCAAGCCGTCCAGCCGCTTCACCAACCGGGCGTTTGCCTCCAGCAACGCCTCGATTGCCGGCGCAACTTCGTCGCAATCCTTTTTCAACTTGAATGCGGCCCCGGGCCAGACCCTGCCGGGCACGGCCCGGTTGGGGACGATTTATCTGACCGCGCCGCCGGGCCCGTCGGCGTTCCTGCCGCTGGCGGCCTCGAACATCCTTGGGACGGAATTAAACGGCACGGTGGCGGGCAACCAGGCCAGTCCGTCCGCGCGCATCGTGGTGATTGGCACGCAGCCGCTGCCGGAGGCAATGCTGGGTTCAAACGCAACCCGGACGCTCATTCTTTATGACAATCCGGGATCAAATTATCCGTTGTTGGTCAATACCAGCCTGACGTCCACAAACTGGCAGAACGGGGCGGCGGGGACGGCCACCAATCTGATTGAGATTTCCCCGTGGACCCCACGGCCCCGGTGTTATTCTACCGCGCGCATTAGCGGGGAGGGTTCAGGCGGCGGGCGGTGTGGCCGGCAGTTGCGCGGCCGGCCCCATCCTGCGCCCGTGCCGGAGCGGCCCGAAATTGCCCTCTTCGCAGCAGGTGACAAAACCTTCGGTCACGGTTTTCAGCTCCTCCCAGCGGGCCCGGATCTGACGGGCTTCGTCGGCGGTGATCTTGTCATCCGTCGTGGCGGTGGCGATGACGTGGAGCAGGTCGGCAAATTCCTGGACGATCTGGTTGGTGGCGGGAATCAGGAAATGGGGATGCGGGGTGTTCTTGGGGTTGAGGATGAAAAAGCCTCCGGCGCGCTGGCAGAGCCACTGGACCAGGCGCGCGTCGCCGGTGGCTTTCAGGAGGGCTTCGAGTCGGTCGAGCGGGTTGGTGGTGCCGCTTCCGGCGGCATGGTCCGGCGCTTCCGCCCACTTGTATATCATCGAGGGCGACAGGCCCAGCTCGGCGGCGACCTGCTTCGGCGGGGTCTTGTCAAACATCTCGCGCAGCAATTCGTAGGAGTACATGCCGGAAAAATGGCCAAAGTCCGCCGCCTTGGCAAGCCTGATGCCGGGGAAACAAAACCAACAGGCAAGGCCTTTCGAAGGGCTCGGCGGTTTTCGGGCCGAAGGCGATTGGAGAGTGCGGCGACCGGTCGCCGCTTTTGGACGAGACGGCACGTCGTCGAGTTCTCAAACGCGAACCTGCCCGGTATCACCCGCCCCGTCGGCGCGTTCAGCACTATAAACCGGGTGTGAAATTGTAAGTGCGCCGGGCGGCCCCGTGTGGTTTACTCAGAATGTTCAGAGGATTAAAAAAAGTGGATTTGGTTTACGGCTTGCATCAGGCCGGGTTTGTGGCTTAAATCGGCCAACAAGCAAACGAACGGAGTTTTTATGATTGTCTACGCCATCTGCCTGGTCTTTGGTTTGATCTTCACGCTTTTCAGCGCCGTTTTCGGACACCTCTTCGGCGGTCATGACGGGGTTCAGATCGGGATGGATGGCCAGGCCGACGGCGGGTTGGGGACTGACGGGGTGCAGGGCATTTCCGTTTTGAGCCCGACGGTGCTGGCGACGTTCATCACGGCGTTCGGCGGGTTCGGTCTGATTTTCAGCTCCATCCACCTCACCAGCACCCCCTGGGTCAGCGCCCCGCTCGCCTTCATCTGCGGGCTGGTGATGGCGTTTCTCGCGTTCTGGCTGTTCAATGCGATGTTCAAGAAGGTGGAGGGTTCCAGCGAGTCGCGCGTGGCCCAGTTGATCGGCACGACGGCCGCCATTGTCACGCCCATCCCGGAAAACGGCGTCGGTGAAATTTCCTACACCCAGGCCGGTTCCCGTTATTCCGCGCCCGCGCGCGCGGAGAAGGGCGGCACCATCGCCGGCGGCCAGACCGTGAAAATCACCCGCATCGTCGGTTCGCAGTTTTTCGTCGAACAAATCTCCTGATCGCACTTAAACCAAACCAATCCCGAATCAAATCATGAATGTAACCCCCATGCTGGCCTTGGAAACCTGGATGTACGCCGTGGGCGCTGCCGCAGCCCTCTTGTTTCTGGCGTTCGTTTTCCTGGCTGTTTACGCCAGCCGCTACACCAAGTGCGGCCCCAACCAGGTGCTGGTCATTTCCGGCAAAAAGCGCACCATGATCGAGACGGACGGCACCCGGCGCGAAGTCGGCTTCCGCATCGTCAAGGGCGGCGGTCGCTTTGTCTGGCCCGTCGTTGAAAAGGTGGACCTCCTCTCCCTGGAACTGCTGACCATTGACGTGCAGACCCCGGAGGTCTATACGAGCAAGGGGGTGCCCGTGAAGGTGGATGGCGTCGCCCAGATCAAGGTCAAGGGCGATGATATTTCCATCGCCACCGCGGCCGAGCAATTTCTGAGCAAGGGCGTGGATGACATTAAAAACATCGCCATGCAGACCCTCGAAGGTCATTTGCGCGCCATTCTCGGCACGATGACGGTGGAGGAAATTTACCAGAACCGCGATGCCTTCGCCGCCCGGGTGCAGGAAGTGGCCGCCGGCGACATGGCCAACATGGGCCTGACCATTGTCAGCTTCACCATCCGCGACATTCGCGACGGGCAGGGGTATCTGGATGCCTTGGGCAAACCCCGCATTGCGCAGGTCAAGCGCGACGCCATCATCGCCCAGGCCGAAGCCGACCGGGATTCGCAGATTCGTTCCGCCCAGGCCAAGCAGGCCGGCCAGGAGGCGCAGTTCGCCGCCGACACCAAAATCGCCGAGGCGCAACGCGATTACCAATCCAACGTCGCCCAATACCAGGCCGCGGTGAACGTGCAAAAGGCGCAGGCCGACCTGGCCTATGACTTGCAGAAATTCAAAACCGGCCAGTTGGTGAAGGCCGAGGAAGTGCAGGTCAACATTGTGGAGAAGCAGAAGCAGATCGAGTTGCAGCAGCAGGAAATCATGCGCAAGCAGCGCGAACTCGAAGCCACCGTGCAGAAGCCGGCCGATGCCGAACGCTATCGGGTGGAGACCCTGGCCAACGCCCGCAAATTCCAATTGGAGACCGAGGCCGCCGGCGCCGCCTCCGCCACCAAGGCGACCGGTTTTGCCGGCGCCGATGTCGTGAAGGCCACCGGTTTGGCCGAAGCCGATGCCAACCGGGCGCGCGGTCTGGCCGAGGCCGCCGTCATCGAAGCGCAGGGCAAAGCCACCGCCGAGGCGATGCGCGTGAAGGCCGAATCGTTCAAGCAGTACAACGAAGCCGCCGTCATCGAAATGATCATGCGCGTCCTGCCCGAAGTCGCGGGCAAGATCAGCGAACCGCTGGCCAAGACCGAGAAGATGGTCATCATCAATTCCGGCAACGGTCCCGGCGGCGGCGCGAGCAAGCTCACCGGCGACGTGACGACCATCATCAGCCAGTTGCCGCCCGTGATCGAAAGCCTCACCGGCATCAAGTTTGAGAAACTCCTCGAACAGGTTCCGGCTCTCAAAAGGGCGATGGGCAAGGATGAACCCGAAGCCAAGTAATTTGCGATTTACGATATACGATATACGCGCTTCCATCGTAAATCTCGCAAATCTCAGATGCGAAACCTATGACACGAGAGGAGATGAAACAGCGGACGAAGGTCTTTGCGAATCGGATCGTCAAGTTGTGTTCAGCGCTGCCGGCCGGTTGGATCGCGCAGACGCTGGGCAAACAGCTTCTTCGGAGCGGCACATCCGTGGGCGCGAATTGTGCGGTTTGTCGCGCGAAGTCCAATTTGGACTTCATTAATAAGCTTCGCATTGTTGAAGAAGAATGCGACGAGTCATTGTTTTGGATGGAATTGCTGGTGGAGAATGATCTGGTCAAGGCAGCGCGACTTCAGAGCTTGATGAACGAGGTGAACGAAATTCTAGCCATTGTTTTCTCCTCGGCAAAAACCGCGCGTGCATCGAGTCGTGTGTAAATCGTGTATCGTAAATCGTAAATATATGCGCCGCCGAAAAGCGGTGGAGGGCCACCGCACTCCAAGACGCTGCGCGCACGCGGGAACCTCGCCGTTCGCGCCAGCGTCTTGGAGTGCGCCGGCCCTCCGGCGCTTTCGCCCGCACGAGACGCAACCGAGAGGTCGAAAACCGTCGGT
>CAZUBG010000109.1:0-17372 GCA_964618545.1 uncultured Bifidobacteriaceae bacterium
TTTCATCGCCCTGCTGGCCGCGCTGCTTTCCGGCTGCGCGTCCTGGCCGAAGCCCTGTGCTAACGACCAGATCGTGAGACTGATTTAGAAGGATAATTGGTTGACACTCCAATAATGAATGGAGTGTTGGCATGAATGAGGAAGTTGTAGCAAGGAAGAAGAGGACCAGCCCCCCGAGGGGGGCTGGCGGCGCAAGCCTCGGGAGCGCAAGTTTTGAATCCCTCACAAGCGGCGGTTAACGCCGCTTCTAGCGGAGATTGGTCTCTAATGCGTGCGGAATCGACTGCATGGGCTAAGGGGGCTACGGGCAACGTACCGGTGTTCTTTGGAAATGGTCAAGGACGTATATTCTTAAATGATGAATTGCCAGAACTGTTGAATAACATGAACTCTGGAACGGTAAACTCGATTGATATCACTTTCTAATATGAACCAGCGCCAAAACGATCCGTCCGAAATGAACTACAAAGTTAGCGTGAATTCCGAGGTCGTCTTCACGATGAATTATGATGATAGTCTGGGGCGCCTATTATTCAGTATCGAATTTGGAAATGATCCAAAGACAGTATTTTTGAATAGGCACCCTTCCGAAAACGGACGAATGGTGGACGTATCTGATAAAGGCACGAATGCGCGCGTCATTCTCGCTCTTGAAAGGATTAAATCGCATTTTATAAATCAAGGATTGAATGTCAAATTGGATATTTGAACGGTTGGGTAAGGCGAGTTGACTTAAATTAAAAAGAGGGTCTGTGGAACAATTCATGGGTGATTTTGTAAGGCCGCGCCGATTTTGGGCGGAATGGGCCGGTTCCAAGTTCCAAGATGCGTAAACGTAGAAATCGCGCACCCATTGAGCGGGTGTGAAAAGCTGGGCTTTCGCCCCACTGGCGGACAGTGATTAAAAGGGATTCGGCTCGCGTTGCGCCTGCCAGGTTTTCGCTTTTCAACGTGCTGCGGCTCACAGAGCCGCGCTCCGGGACTTGGGCAACAGGCCGTCACGCCGGCGGCCACGGTTGTTTCCCCCTTTCCCATCCGCGTTAATCCCTGAACCGCGTGCTAAAAAAGCCGTTTGCGTTCGAGTATTTCGAGTACTTCGTGGTTAAAATCCCCTGACTTTCTTTGTTGCCTTCGTTTGCTTTTGTTCAAAGTCCCCTGAATTTTTCGTTTCCGCCTTCCCGCCTTTTCGATTTTCGCGTTTGCCTTATCCCATCCGTGTTAATCCGTGAACCCCGTGGTGATATCCCCCTTCTTGGGCATCACGAAAAAACAACTTGAGCAATTATGGCGCAGGAATTCTGGCGGCGGGCAAGGCGCTCGCGAGGCGCATATCCGCAGGGGTCTGCAACGAGCGAGCAACGCCGCCAGCGGCCAAAAGAACCAGCCGGAATGCCCGAGTTGTTTTTTTTCGTGATGCCCAAGCAGGATAAATGAACCATCGTATAAATGTGACCATCCCACTGACTGACCCGCCCGCCGTTTGCATTTATTAAAATTATATGTTGACATATTATCAATATTACAGATATGCTAATTACATAGACATTATGAATCGGATCTTTTTGTTCGTCTGCCTCACCGCTCTGACCTGCAATCTTGGTTTGATCCCTGCCGCCCATGCCACCATCACCGTCCTTGATTATTACCGTCTGGGTGAAAGCGATCCGGACGCGACCAATGGCGGTTCGCCGACGCTGACCAAAGACAGTGTCGGACCCAATGACCTGACCGTGGCCGGCTCGGCATGCTGGTCCACCAATGTGGCCTGCCCGGCAACCGCCCACACTGGCAGCGCGTTTTCGCTGGATTTTATCAATGGGAACAGCGGCGCTTACACCGTCGGTGGCGTGCTGACCCAGGCCACCGACAACTTCGGCCTGGAGGCGTGGATTAAACCCATGAGCGCGGACCCCAACAATTACCGCTGTCTCGCCTACAACGGCAATTCCGCTGCCAACGGTTGGGGACTCTACCTTTTGGGGGACACGGTTTGCGCCCTGTACGGTGGCATTACCTTGTCAGGATCCATCGAGGTTCCGCTCAACGCCTGGACCCATGTTGCCCTGGTTTGTGCCAGCGGGGTTGCGACCCTATACACCAACGGAATTGCCTGTTCGAGCCAGACGATCACCCCCGCCCCGCCGTCAGGTGCGTTTGCGCTGGGCGTCCAGGCGCAGTCCCTGAGCGCGGAATTTTATGACGGCTATCTGGACGAAGTGCGGGTGTTCACCTTTGCCCCCGGTCAGTTCACCCCCAATGACCTGCTGGTGAATGCGGCCCCGCAAGTGGTGAACGCCACCCCGGTCGGCAGCGGGGCTTTTCAATTGAACGCGTCCTTTTACACCGGCGCCACCCTGACCATTTTGGCCACCACCAATTTGACCCTGCCGCCGACCAACTGGACGGTGCTGGGAACCTCCACCGAAATTTCACCCGGACAATTTCAATTCACCGACCCGCAAGCAAGCAATCTTCCCGACAAGTTTTATCTGATCCGCTCGCCGTAACACGTCTCCAGTCTATCAGTCCCCGGTGACAGGCTGGAGGCCTGTCCCACGCTGGCCGCCATTTGGCGGGGTTTACTATTTTTTCAAGTCAGAGCCTCCTTATCTCCGGTCGCGCTGGCGGGTGGCCTCGTAGCAGCAGTTTAGCGGGTAGTCACGGTGGTTTTTTATTTCGCCGTTGAGCGGTTGGCTTGTCGTGCGAGGGCAAGTCTGCGCGATAGAGAGCGGCCTGGGCTTGGGCGGTGGTTTTGGTCAGGAGGTCCAAGAAGAAGCGGTGGGGTTGCTTGCCCTGGCGGCGAGCGGTTTCAAACAAGCTGCGCAAGACGCTGTGGTGCTCCAAGCCGTTTTCCGGGCGGGTGCCGTGGATGACTTTGCGCCTGATGACCACGGGGCGCAAGCTGCGCTCGGCCTGGTGGTTGGCGGGCGGGACAATCATGCGGCGCTCGCCAGAGACGCCGCTACGACCGGCGGGGAAACGTCCTGGGCGGGGACGGGGCGGTAAGGCGATGCCGCACCTGCGGAGCTCGGATTTGTTTTGGGACGGGGAGGCTACAAATAGGCCAGCCCTACGGGCTTGAAGGTGGTTCCGCCGGGCCACTGGGGAAGAGCGGTCCCTGCGCTCCGGCGGGGAAACGTCCTGGGCGGGGACGGGGCTGCAAGGCGATGCCGCACCCACGGAGCCCGGATTTGTTTTGGGACGGGGAGGCTACAAATAGGCCAGCCCTACGGGCTTGAAGACGGTTCCGCCGGGCCACTGGGGAAGAGCGGTCCCTGCGCTCCGGCGGCGGGGCGCGGGGTTCAGCCCGCTTCACCGTTGGCAACAGGGCTGGCTCACGATTCTCCCAGGCGCGGCTTTCATTCGTGCGCGGAAGCGGCGTGAACGCCGCGCTCCGCACGGGACATCGGAAACACCCCCCCCCGAGCCGCGGTTAATCGCGGCGGCGGTATTGGGAGATGGCGGCGCGCCACCAGGGGGCCAGGGATTCGCCGGAGCGCTGCCAGGATTGCTGGTGCAGGCGCACGAGCACGGCTTCATCGGCCAGGACGAGCAATCGCTCGCCGGCGGTGAGTTTGTCCGGGCCTTCCACCAGCAGCTTCTCGCCCAGCAGGCGGACGCGGTCGCTGCCGACCCCGAGCTTGTGGCATTCCTCGGCATAGACGGGGTTGATGAGTTTCTCGCGCAACAGGGAGACGTGGATGGCGTTCACGTAGGGGTCCAGCACGGCTTCGGCCAGTCCGGTGTGGGACCGGAAGGTGTATTCCTCGGAGGTCAGCTCGTGGATTTTCATCTGCGACCGGAGCATCACGATCTCCTCCGGCGGGGCGGTTTCCTCGGGGGTGAGGAACAGTCCCAGGCTGCGGGCGTGATGGCCGAGGCTGCGGCGGCTGGTGAAGACGCTCAGGGGCACGGACAAGACCATGCCCGCCAGCACGGGGGTGAACCACCAAAACATCACGGGGTCCAGCCGCCACATGAACCAGCCCCAAACGCCGCCGATGAGGAGGTGGCCCCAGTGGCGCTGCAGGGCGTAAAGCCAGGCGGTGCCGTCGGCGGCGCGTTTTTGGGTGGTCCAGCCGACGGCGATGCCGAGGAGGTTGGTGACGACAAAGCGGGTGTGCCAGAGCATCAGCATGGGGGCGTGCAGGGTGGAGAAAATGGTTTCCCAAAGCACGCCGGCGGTGGCGCGGGCGAGTCCGCCGAAGGTGCGGCGGCGCTGGCGGTCGTAGGCCAGATCAATGACGGCGAGGAGCTTGGGGAGCATGATGACGACCATGCAGATGATGAAAATCAGGAAGGCGTGGGCGGTGCCGCTCAGCCCGTAGAGATAGGGGGTGAAGGCGGGGACGGTGATGTCGGAGAGGCCGGTGAAATCGTGGAACCAGCGGATCCAGTTGAAGGTGAGGAGAAAGGCGAGCCAGAGCGGCCCGGCGAGATAGCCGAAGATGCCGAGGATCAAATGCACCCGGCTGACGCCGCGCAGGCCCTTGGTGAAGAGGACGAGGGTGTGCTGGAGGTTGCCCTGGCACCAGCGGCGCTCGCGCTGGGCATTCTCGATCATCGCCTGCGGGGCCTCCTCGTAACTGCCCTCCAAATCGTAGGCGAACCACACCTCCCAGTTGTCGCGCAGGAGCAGGGCGGCCTCGACAAAATCGTGGCTGAGAATCTGCCCGCCAAAGGGCTTGCGGCCCGGCAGTTGGGGCAGGTCGCAAAACTGCATGAAGGGTTCGGTGCGGATGATGGCATTGTGGCCCCAGTAATTGCCGCCGTACTGGGCCCAGTAGTTGAGCCCGGCGATGAAGACGGGGGCGTAGAGGCGGTTGGCAAACTGCTGGATGCGGCCAAAGAGGGATTCGGCGTTCACCAGGGCGGGCACGGTTTGGATGAGGCCGACGGCGGGGTGCGTCTCCATGAGTTTCACGAGGTCCACGAGGGTTTCGCCGCGCAGCACGCTGTCGGCATCGGCGCAGATGAAATAGCGGTAGCGGCGGCCCCAGGTGTTGAGAAAGTCCCGGACGTTGCCGCTCTTGCGCGCTTCGTTGACGAGCCGGCGGCGGTAGTAGATGCGGCCGAGGGCATCCAGTTCGCGGATCAAATCATACCAGTGCCGCTCCTCCTCGACCCAATGGTCGGGATCGGTGGAATCGCTGAGGATGAAAAAATCGAAGTGCCCGACCTGGCCGGTTTTGGCCAGCGATTCATAGGTGGCGCGGAGCCCCTCGCAGACGCGGACGACGTCCTCATTGAAGACGGGAAAGATGATGGCGGTGCTGATGCCCTCGATTTTTTGACTGCGATAGGTGGCCGGATTGGTGATGCGCCGGTGGTCGCCAAACATGCGGAGAAAAAAACCAAACACGCCATGCATGCAGCCGATGGCGGCAAAGAGAAAGAGAATGATGAAGAGGATGAGCAGGACGGTGCGGGAGAAGGACCAGCCGGTGCGCCAGAGGAGGTCGGCGAACAGCATGGAAACGAGTCCGGTGAGGAGGAAGGCGCAGGAGAAGAAGACGAACACGCGCCATCCGCGCGGGCGGCGCGGCAGGGCGGTGATTTCCAGGGTGGCGGTTTTTCCGGGCATGGTTCAGTGGCCCGGCAGATGCCGCCGGAAAATCACGATCAACAGCAGCGCGAACAGGCTCCAGGCGGAAATCATGCGGAAGTAGGGCAGCCGCCCGAGATTTCCCAGGGTGGTCAGGGGCCCCAGGTCCAGCGGCCGGGGGGTCATTTTGGAGAGTTGAAAATCCGGTCCGGCGCGCAAAAAGGTCTCGCGCATCGCCTCGGTGAATTCCCCGGGCCAGGGGCCGGGACGCAAGAATTGATCCTGCCATTTCCCGGGCATGTCGGCCAGCAGGAGGGCCAGCCGACCCCGGGTGGAGAGCATTTGATCGGCATTGGTGGGGGGGACTTGCAAAACTTCGGCGAACCATTCGGTCACGATGTGATCCATTTCCTCGGCGGCCAGTTGGGTGGCGGAGCGGGAGGGTTCGAGGGGGGCGCGCTTTTGGGCACGATCCAGTACGCGGAGGACCATCTGACCGAGGAGAGGGCGGTTGCGGATGCGCAGGGCGTTGAAGTAACTCTCGACCTTGGCGTAGGCGTCATTCCACTCCTCCAAGGGCCGGCCGGCCAGTTGACCGGCCCGATCCGGTAAAATCTGGGGGTTCAAGGCGGACTCCATTGGTAGGTCCAGGTTTCGCTCAGGACGTTGGTCCCGCTCTGGAGGGTGCAGCGCAGATCCACGGGGTCGGTGTTGCCGGGCTTGGGCTGCATTTTCAACACCACGCGCCAGGTTCCCAGTTCGGGACAGCGAATGACCTGGTTGTTCAAAATCACGGCATTGCCGCTGCAATTGGCGATGGAATCGGGCGCGTTGGCCTCGGGAATGTGATCCAGTTTGGGGCCGGCAAAATCAATGATGAACTGCCGGCAATCCTGGCAGCTCAAATCCTGGCCGACCCGGGTGGAAACGGCCTTGTTGTCGGACAGTTTGAAATCGTTCTCCATGGTCCAATAAAGGCTGTAACCGAAACGGAAGGGCTGCAAGGGCGCCGGTTTGGTCTTGGGATCCCAAAAGGCGACGATGTTGTCCAGTCCCTCAAAACTGGAGTTGAGGGAAACCAAATGCAGGGAGCCCTCGCCCCAGGCGCCATGGGGTTCGACCCAGACGCTGGGCTCCAGATGATAGGGGTTGAAGCTGTCCTGATAGGCGGCAAAGGAGCGTTCGCGCTGCATGAGGCCGAAGCCCTTGATGTTGGGGGCGTTAAAAATCTGGTGCCGCAGGATGGCGGGATTGTCCAAGGGACGCCAGAGGGTCTCGCCATTGCCCATGCGGATGAGCAGGCCGTCGCTGTCGTGGACCTCGGGGCGGTAGTCATCGGGCTTGTGTTCGGAATTCTTGCCAAACCAAAACATGCTGGTCAGGGGGGCCATTCCGAGGGTTTTCAGCGGCATTTGATTGGGGCTGGCGGCCTTGATTTTGTCGGGCTCGCGCAAATAAACGACGGCCTCGATGCTGGCGACGGTGGTTTCGCCGGGGCGGATCAGAAATTCATAGGCGCCGACGGCGCTGACGCTGTCGAGAATGGCATAGAGGCGCAGTTCGGTGTCGTCATGCTGGGGTTTGCCGAGCCACCAGTCGGTGAAGATGGGGAACTCCTCGGGCTGGCCGTTTTCGCCGCAATTCAGGGCGAGGCCGCGGGCGGACAGGCCGTAGTGCTGGTCCCTGCCCAGCAACCGGAAATAGCTGGCGCCGAGAAAGGCGCCGAGTTCATCAAATTGGTTGGTGACGTTGAGGGGATACAGCACGCGGAAGCCGGCATAGCCGGTGTTGGCGGGGATTTGGTCCTGAATGTGGAGGCTGCCGTAATCGAAAAAATCCTGCACGAACCGGATGGGCTGCACGTGGGTGAGGGTGAATTCGTTGACGTGGACGGGTTCCTGATACAGATAACCCGGATGGAAAAACTCGATGCGGAAGGGGGCGTCGGCGACGGTCCAGAGGGCTTTTTCGCGGCGGAAGCGGATTTCGCGGTACTTGTCATAATCGAGCCGGTCCTGGCGGAGCACGGGGGGCAAATCCTCCCGCGGGGAATGGAACGGGGACTGGGCGCGCTCCAGCGCCCGGGCTCGCACATAGTCCAAATTGACCTCGGCGGATTCGGCGCCAGCCCTGAACACCATTGCCAGCGCCACCGTCGTCCAGCAAACCACTTTACCAAGTCGGCACATTGCCCCCATGTAACCCGAAACCCCTGAAATTTGCAAGTTCCGCCGGATGGCACGGGAATCCGGGCGGGGAAAAGGCGTCGGGTTTGGGAGGTTTGGGATGGCCTTGCGGGGGTCAATGGACTTAACTTGGGGGCTGACCATGGGATCAAGATGAAAAAGAACATTGTTCTGGGTGTAACGGGCTCGATTGCCGCGCACAAGGCGGTGGATCTGGCGAGTCTGCTGACGCGGCAGGAATTTGAGGTGCGGGTGGTGATGACGGCCGACGCGCAGAAATTCGTGACGGCGCTGCCGTTTAAAACGCTGTCGCGCCATCCGGTGGTGACGGACCTGTACGACGAGGAGGAGGGGTGGCAGCCGACGCACATCCGGCTGGCGGACGAGGCGGACCTGCTGTTGATCGCGCCGGCGACGGCGCAGGTGATGGCGCGGCTGGCCCACGGGCTGGCGGATGATGCGCTGACGTGCATTGCGCTGGCGCTGAATCCGCAGGCCCGGCTGCTGATCGCGCCGGCGATGAACGGCAAGATGTGGCGGCATCCGGCCACGCAGGCCAACGCGGCGACGCTGAAGAGCCGGGGGGCGGAATTCATCGGGCCGGACGAGGGGCTGTTGTCGTGCGGTTACGAGGGGGTGGGCCGGCTGTGGCCGGTGGAAAAAATCGCCGGGCGCGCGGCGGAATTGTTGGGCTGAATTTTCCCGCAGGGGTTCACACATGAATGCAGGGCATCTGGCATGGCTGAAACGGTTGCCGGTTTTTTTTGAAATCCCGGCGCCCGATCCCGCGCGCCTGCTGTCGCGCATCAAACTGAGCGAGCGCAATCTGCTGCTGCCGATCAAGGCGGTGTTCATCGGGATGATCTGGCACTCGTTTTTCAACCATCACCAGCCGTGGGTGGGGCAGATTTCGAGCGCGCTGGATGTGACGGTGGAACTGGTCCAGTACATTTTTTCCCTGTACATTCTGGCGAACCTGCTGCTGGCGGCGCCGGTGTTGAGCATGGATCACCTGCCGCTGGCGGTGGTGCAATGGTCGGTGGTGGCGAGCAGCATGGTGGACGGGCTGTTCATCGCGGTGATGATGCTGATCACGGGGGGGCTGGACAGCCTGTTGTTCTGGCTGTTTGTCGGGCTGATCATCCGGCATGCGATCACGGTGCCCCCGGGGTTCACGCAGTTGATTTTGAATTTTTTCATCTGCCTGTGCTATGTGCTGGTGGCGGTGCTGGATGTTTCGGTGATGAGCAATCTGGACGAGACCTCCCGGCGGGCCTTTGACCAGACGCCGCACGAGGATTTGGGCGAGCCGTTTTTCCTGCGCCTGAGCGTGCTGTTCCTGGCCGCCCTGTGCGGTTACAGCATCCAGGCGTTTTTGGAGCGGCAGCGCGCGGCGGCGGAGGAGGCGGCGGAATTTGCGGCGCGCGAGGGGCAGTTGCATTCGGCCGGCCGGCTGGCGGCGGAGGTGGCGCATCAGCTCAAAAACCCGCTGGCGGTGATCAACAACACGGCGTTCTCACTGCAACGCGCGCAACGGGCGGGCAAGACGCCCAATCCCGAGCTGATCGGGATCATTCAGGAAGAGGTGGCGCGGGCGGACCGGGTGATCACCCAGGTGATGGGCTACGCCAAGTTAAGCGAGGGGCGGGTGGAGAAACTGGAGGTGCTGCCGGAACTGGAGAAGGCGCTGGACCAGGTGTTTCCCCCGGCCATCCCGTCCACGATCCGCATCCGGCGGGAGTTCGGGCATGGTTTTCCGCCGCTGTTGATGCAGCGGGGCCATTTGTCCGAGGCGCTGGTCAACCTGCTGCAAAATGCGCGGGAAGCCCTGCCGGAACGGGGAACCCTGGTGGTGACGGCCCGGTACAGCCGGGATTACACGGTGACGATTACGGTGGCGGACGACGGTCCGGGCATTGCGCCGGACGAGCTTGGGCGCATTTTTGAGGCCTATTACACGACCAAGGAAAAGGGCACGGGACTGGGGTTGTCCATCGTGAAACACAACGTGGAGCTGTACGGGGGGCGGGTGCTGGTCGAATCGGTGCTTGGAAAAGGGACCCAATTCACCTTAATCTTCCCGGCGAAGACATTAATCAAACTCAACCTAAAATGAACGCCCCCCTGCCGCCGGTGCTGGTTGTGGATGACGAGAAGAACATGCGTCTCTCGCTGCAAACGATGCTGAAGGATGAGGGGTATGGCACGCGCCTGGCCGAATCGGCGGAGGCGGCGCTGGAGTGGCTGGCCGGGGAGGAGTTCTTGCTGGTGATCACGGATGCCCGGATGGGCGGGATGAGCGGGTATGAACTGCTGGGCCGAATCCGGCAGCGCTGGCCGGACCTGCCCACGCTGATGCTGACGGCCTACGCGACCCCCAAACTGGCGGTGGAGGCGATCAAGGCCGGAGCGATGGATTATCTGGCGAAGCCGTTTGCCCCGGAGGAACTGTTGCATGTGATTGCGCGGTGTGCGGAGCGGTACAGACTGCTGCGGGAAAACGCCGCGCTCCGGGCCCGGGCCGGGGAAATCACGAACCTGAACCAGATCATTGGCGAGTCGCCCGCCATGCGGGGGGTGCGGCAGTTGATTCAGACGGTGGCCCCGACCGACGCCCGGGTGCTGATCCTGGGCGAAAGCGGCACCGGCAAGGAATTGGTGGCGGGGGCGATCCACGGCCTGAGCCAGCGGCGGGGGCTGGGTTATGTGCGGATCAATTGCGCCGCCATCCCGGAGAACCTGCTGGAAAGCGAGTTGTTTGGCCACGAAAAGGGGGCGTTCACCGGCGCGCTCCGGCAAAAACCCGGGCGGTTCGAGGAGGCGCATCAAGGCACGATTTTTCTGGATGAAATCGCGGACATGAGCAATCCGCTGCAGGCGAAGCTGCTGCGGTTTTTGGAGGACGGCTCGTTTACGCGGGTGGGGGGGACGCAGGAACTGCGGGTGGATGTGCGCCTGATCGCGGCCACCAACCACAACCTGACGCAGGCCATTCAGGAGGGGCGGTTTCGGGAGGATTTATATCACCGCCTCAATGTGGTGCAGTTTCATCTGCCGGCGCTTCGCGAGCGGGGCGGGGACGTGCTGCTGCTGGCGGCGTATTTTCTGGATGTCTTCCGCGTGAAGATGAATAAAAACACAACGACCCTCGCCGAAGAAACGCGGCAGAAACTGATGTCGCACAGTTGGCCGGGCAATGTGCGGGAATTGCGCAATGTGATTGAACGGGCGCTGATCCTGGAAACGGGGCGGGAAATCCAAGCCGCGAGCCTGCCGGATTTTGAACCGGATCCCCGCCGCCAAAAGGGGCAGACGATTCAGGCCACCCCGGGGGAATCACTCGACGACGCCCTGGCGCGATTGGAACGGGAACTGATCAGCCACGCGCTGGAAAACAACGGTTTCAGCCTGACGCGCGTCTCCGAATCCCTTAAGATCACCCGGCATGCGCTGCGTTACCGAATGCAGCGGTTGAACATGAAGCCGGTCCCGGAAACGGGATTCGGGCGGGAAAATCCTGAGATTTGATCAACTTATGGCGGCAATCATCCTGGAAAGCCTGAGGCAGGCCGGATTCAAATTCCGGATCGCGGCGCTGATTGTGGCGGTCGTTCTGGGCTTCTTGGCGTTTTTTTTCTGGACGCTGGCGTTTCAGAAAAAGCACCGGCGCAAACGCAAGCACCGCGGCCATGGGCGCATCAAGCCGACCCTCGCGCAAGTGGGCGGCCTGCCGCCCATCCGGCATGAGGAGAAGACTGGGAGCGGGCCTCAGCCCTTTGATCCCTAGCGCTGATGCAACACAGTCAAGCCATCACCCGCAAAAGCGCGTCGAATCTGGCGCTGGCATTTGTGCTGCTGCCCAAGCCAAGGCGCGACGCCATGGCGGCGCTCTACGCCTTTTGCCGGGAAGTGGATGACGTGGCCGACGAGGATTCCCAGCCGACGGAGACCCGCCGCGTGCAACTCGCCGAATGGCGCCGGGACATCGAACGGGCCTGCACGGGCGGCAGCCCGCAGTTTCCCGTCAACCAGGAATTCCAGCCGGTCATCCGGCAATACGGCCTGCCCTTTGAATTGTTTGACGAACTGATTCAGGGCTGTGAAATGGATCTGGAGATCAAGGCTTACGCCAATTACGAACAGTTGGAATTGTACTGCCACCGGGTGGCCTCCGTGGTGGGACTGTTGAGCATCCGGATTTTTGGGTGCCAGAATCCCGCCAGCCGGGATTATGCCCTGCATCTGGGCAAGGCCCTGCAACTCACCAACATTTTGCGCGATGTCCGCGCCGATGCGGAGCGCGGCCGGATCTACCTGCCCACGGAAGAATTAAAGCGATTTGGGGTGACGCCCGGGGAGATCATGAATCACCGGTATTCGGAACGCTATGCGGCCCTGGCCGGCAGCGTGGCCGAACGCGCGCGAGACTTCTATCAGCGCGCCCGCCACACCCTGCCGGCGGAAGACCGCCGCGCCCTGGTGGCCGCCGAACTCATGGGCTCGGTTTACTGGCAACTGCTGCTCAAACTGGAACGGCGGCAATTCGATGTCTTCGGGCCGGAACGCATCCGCCTGGGCAAAGCGCAAAAGATTTTTTTGGTTCTGCGTTCGTGGCTGGCCCACGCCGCCGGTTCCAAATATTCTCCTTATGGCAGGCCCTGATTCCGTCTGCCGGCTCATCGTCAACGCGGATGATTTTGGGGCGTCAACCAGCGTCAACCAGGCCGTCATCCGCGCGCATCGGGAAGGCATCCTGACCACCGCCAGCCTGATGGTCAACGAACCGGACCTGGCGGAAGCCGTCCGGTTGGCGCGGGAAAATCCCCGGCTGGGGGTGGGGCTGCACCTGACGTTGTTGATGGGACATTCGGCGCTGCCGCCGGAAAAAATTCCCGGTCTGGTGAACGCCCGGGGGGAGTTCAGCAACAATCCGGTGGGGGTGGGCATGCGGTACTTTTTCCAGCGCCGCCTGCGCGCCCAATTGCGCGCGGAAATCCACGCCCAGTTTGAGAAATTCCACGCGACCAGCCTGCCGCTGGACCACGTCAACGGACATCTGCACCTGCATTTGCATCCCGTGGTGTTTTCCATTTTGATGGAGGACGCGACGGCACTGGGCATCCGGCATCTGCGGCTCACGCGTGACTGTCTTTCCCGCAGCCGCCGCATGGGGCGGGGCCGCTGGTTCTATCGCCTCTCGCACACCGTGATTTATGAACTGCTCTCCGGCCGGGCGCGCGAACCCCTGCGGCGGCGCGGCATCCGCCACGCGCAAATCACCTTCGGCCTGCTCCAAACCGCACAGGTACACGAGGAGTATGTTTTGAAATTGCTGCCGGAACTGCCGGCCGGAGATTCCGAGCTTTACTCCCATCCGTCACTGGAGGAAGCTAAACCTGAGTTTGAAGCCCTCATCAGCCCGCGCGTGCGGGACCGGGTGCGGGAACTGGGCATCCAATTGATTCGTTACCAGGATTTGTGATATGGCCAAAATTCTCATCATTCTATTCATCGCCTTCAGCTTTGAAGCCATCGGGGTCATCACCCTGAAAACCGGCATCAATCAGATCACCGCCCGCTATGACGCGCGCGCCGCCGCCACGCCGCGCTGGAAAAACACGCTGCAACTGGTGGGCGACTGGTTCACCACCCGGTCGGTGCTGCTCGGCCTGCTGCTCGAAACGATTTTTTTCGTCCTGCTCCAATACCTGCTGGCCAAGGAGGATGTCAGTTTCATCTGGCCGCTGACGGCCTTGAGCTTCGTGATGACCACCCTGGCGGCCAGGTTTATTCTCAAGGAAAACGTGGATGCGGTGCGCTGGGGCGGGGTGGCGCTCATTATTTTGGGGGCGGCGTTTATCAGTTACAGCGAACACGCCAAGGAAAAGCCGCAGCCGGTGGCGGCGGCTTCGCCGGCCACCGCCAAATGATTTCCGCCAGCGTGCCGGGCACACCTGTTTTCCTTTGTGCCAGAGGCACGCCGGAAGAATCCGATGCGGAAGGTTCCACCGTCCCTTCAGGACGGGATGATTTTTCGGACGGAACACCAGCCACGTTGTGGCTGGCTAATTTCCTGTTGTCACTGCGGGACGAATCGCGGCGTCCCCAAACCCCGCCGCCAGAGGCACGGCCTCTGGACTCCATTTGTCTAAACTATCCGCGCGCTTGCCTTTTCGCGACTTTTTGCGCTATGCTTCTGCCTTCCGGCGTCTCTTGATATGGTTAACCTGTGATTGAACGAATGAAAACTGAGCTGACCCACCGTGTAGAAACAAGAACGGTCACCGATCTTGTTAAGCTCTATGAGGCTGGCGAGTTAAATCTGGAACCAAGTTTCCAGAGACAATCCGTCTGGAAGGAACCCCAAAGAAGAAAACTGATCGACAGCATTCTTCACAACCTGCCAATTCCGGCAATCTTCGTTTATCGCCGCGAAGAGGAGGGTGACATCTGCTACGATGTAATTGATGGCAAGCAACGCCTCGAATCGATTTTCAAGTTCATGGGCAAAATGTCCGGGCGCTTTTGGGTGAAAGCAGAACTGCCCAACGCTGACGCGGCAGAGTGGCTAAATTGGCATCATCTCTGCAAACATCAAAAGCAATATCTCCTAACGGGCTACAAGATACCAGTCATCGAGGTCGATGGGGAAATTGGCGACATCATTAATATTTTCGTCCGCATAAATTCCACAGGAACGGCGTTGACGAAGCAGGAGAAGCGCCATGCGATGTTTCAGCACAGCCGATTCCTGCAAAAGGCCGCTGAATTGGCCGGACGCTACGAAGATTACTTCGTTGATATGGGCATATTAGGTGCTGCTCAAATTAGCCGAATGAAGCATATCGAACTGATATGCGAATTGATGCTTTCAATCCATACGGGGGATGTAATTAACAAAAAGGCCGCACTTGATAAGGTGATGCAATCGAATGGCCTCACCGATGGACAGGTGAAAAAAGCAGTTGCTCAGACGGTGACGGCTCTCAACCGCGTGAAAAAAATGTTTCCAAAACTCTACGCGACCAGGCTCAGCAAATTGACCGATTTTTATTCCCTCACCGTCCTTGTGGCCAAGTTTGAAAATGAAAGGCTCATTTTAACAGACCGCCGTAGAAATAAACTTGCTTGGGATTTGCTGTCGGCGTTTGCGATAAAAGTTGATGAGGTTCGAGAAAAACAGCGAAAGGCCATTGGCACCAAACCCGAAGAAGGAGTTTTTCGCGAATACTTGTTGACCGTTTCCCAAATGACCGATGATGTAAATCAGAGACGCAAGAGAGAGGCCATTCTGCGGGGACTTTTGGAAAGCATCTTCGCCAAAAAGGATTCTCAACGTGGATTTACACCGGAACAACGACGGATACTGTGGAACACAGCTTCATCTCGAAAATGCGAAGAATGCAACAGGGTATTGAACTGGGATGATTTCACCATTGACCATATTGACCCTTACAGCAAGGGTGGACGGTCACGCCTTGAAAACTCTGCCCTGATGTGCCGGAGTTGCAACTCGTCGAAAGGCAATCGGAAAAGACGATGACTGTCAGTGAAACTGTCAGTGAACGTATTGAAAAGTAGTGTGAAATTCTGGCGAGTAATGGCGAATTGTCCTTGAATTTACAGGGGTTTATGCGAATATATTGTCAACTGAATCGGTGACTTAGTCCGATTCCGCCCATCGCCTCCAACTTGTTTTTTCGCAACCCGTTCCTAATTCTTCGGAATTATCTTCACCAGCACCCCGGCCAGTTGCTCCGCCGCGAAGCGGCAGCGTTTCTGCAACTTAATCAGCCCGCTGATTTTTCCCGGAGACTTGGCAATGGTCCACAGCAGTTTGCCGAAATCCAGGCTCAGGTCCGGCCGGTAAAGTTGGTTGAAATCCAGGGGCAAATCCTCGCCGGCACTGTCCGAAATAACCCGCACCGTGGCGCAGGGGATGCCGCGTTCACGGCAGACGGATTGGATGGACTCCGATTCCATTTCCACCACGTCGGCACCGGTAGTGGTTCGCAATTGCTGCTTTTCCGCCACTGTGATGGCCACGCGGTTGGCGCAAAAAAACTTCGCCCGCTTCGCCCCGGCGGCTTGCAGTTTTTCGCCGAGTTGTTCCTGGTCGGTTTCAAACACCACCGCGCCCGGGGCCAGCGCCGGGTCAAGGCCGCCGGCAAAGCCGCAGGTCAACACGAGTTCGGTGGGGCAGGCGGCGAGAAATTCGCGGACCGCTGTTTCCGCGTTCCGGCGGCCCATGCCGGTGACGAGGATGGCGAGGCCGATTTGGTGCGCGGCCCGCTGGCGGAAGGCCGCCGCCTCCTCTTTGACCGCAAAACAGACGAGCGTCATGCCATTGGCCTCATTTGATTCCCGCCAGCCGTTCCTTCCAAATCCGGTACAGCTCCACGGTTGCGCGCACGTCCCGCAGACAGTATTCGGCGATCTCGCGGTATTTTCCCTCGGCCATCAGCCGGTTCACATCCATGCCGCTGACCCCCTGGCTCTTGGGGGATTCAATGCCAAAGGCCTTGCAGTAAAAATCCAGATTGAAGCGCCGCGCCGCGCCGTCGCGCCCGCTCACGCTGTAAAAAGTGAGTTGCTCGGCCAGATCACAATGGGGTTCGGTGGCGTAACGGTAGCCCAGCCAGTTCTTCTTCGAGATCGGCACGTTCAACAGGGCCGAACGCAGGTACATGAACGGCACGTCAAATCCCCGGCCATTGAAGGTGACCACTGAGTCATAATGTTTGGCCACGTCCCAAAAGGCGGTCAGCAGCTCGAATTCATCGGCGCACGGCACAAATTCGACCGGCCCGGCGTCGCCCTCGGCCTCCTCAAAATCCTCGGCGACGTACAGGGTTTGCCCGCGCTGGGACTCTGCATTGAGCATGGCGATGCACACCACCTGCGACGTGAAAGGCCAGAGGCTCATGAACCGGGTGATTTCCGTGCGTTTGGCCTCCTTGTCCGCCTCCTCGGCCAGCTTGTCCGCCTCGCGGAACAGATATTCCTGCTGCGCCTCGTCAAAATTCTCCAGCGCCAGCGCCGAAGTCTCGATGTCAAAAACAATGGTGGCCATGGGTGAATTGAACCGCAATCAGGCCGGCTCCGCAATCAGATCATAATCGGTGTGCCCGATAATTTTGACCCGCGCAAACCCGCCCGCCGACAGTTGGCCGCGCACATACACCCGTCCATCAATGTCCGGCGCATCCGCCTCGCCCCGGGCCACGAGATAGCGTCCCTTGAGTTCGTGCGCGGGACCGTCCGTCTCCCGGATCAGACCGTGCTCCCAGGAACTCACCCGGGCCTCTTGCAATTGCCGGGCGTCCGCCGCGCCCTCCACCAACACCTTGAGGGTGCGTCCCACAAAGGATTCGGCCACCTGCACGGCCACTTCGTGCTGCGCGGCCATCGCCAGTTCGCGGCGTTTCTGCTTCACTTTGTCGGAAAGCTGGCCGGCCATGGCCCCGGCGCGGGTGCCGACGCGCGCTTCCTTCCTCTTCTGGAACTTGAGCGGGTCGAAGTGGCAGACGCCCGCCGGCTGCAGCCCCATGTGGCGCACCTCCAGGAATTCGACGCCGGCAACCCCCGCCAGGAGGTTTCCGCGGAACTCCGCCAGGGAATCGCCGTTCGGCGCGGTGAGT
>CAZUBG010000110.1:0-17310 GCA_964618545.1 uncultured Bifidobacteriaceae bacterium
GTCAAAACCTATCACCAGCCGCAAATATGCCAATCTCCAGAACCGACCCCTTTACAGGACATCCGCATGATCAAGGTGAAGCAAAAAATCTCCGGCGGCTTCCGCACGTTGACGGGAGCCCAGACGTTCGCCCGGATTCGCAGCTACCTCTCCACCTGCCGCAAACAGGGCCGCAACCTCTGGGAAGCCTGCCACCAACTGGCAATCGGCCAGCCGTTCATGCCCATGACCCCCGCCGCCGGTCCTTGAAACCCAAACGGTCTTTACTGGCAGTTTTAAACCGTCGTGCGCCAAAAGTAACTTCTGATAAATTGGGGTCGTGAACAGTCACGAAAATTTTAGCATTTCAGCGTTTCTGCTTTCGTTATTATGGTTCAAAAACTTTATTCATTCGTGGGCTGTCCTCGGTTCCCCATTCGCGTGGCCGGCTATTTCGCGGTTCAAATCCCCGTCTTGTTTCCGTTATATTTTATTGTGTAATCCGTATAATTCGTGGTTGTAAATCCCCCATTTTCTCTGCGATCTTTGCGTTGCTCACAGCGTAAAGCCCGCCGCCTTGGCGTCGTTGGCGAACATCTTCACAGTGTCCAGCGACAGGGCGGCCAAATCCATGCCGGCCATTTTCAGGGCCTTGGCAAGGATGTCGTGCTGGACGGTGACGATGTCGCAGCCGCTGTCGTCGGCCTGGAAAATATTCAGGATTTCCCGGACGCTGGCCCAGAGCAGTTCGGCCTGCGGCAGGCCTGCGAGGATTTTTTTGCTCTGCTGCATGATCTGCACCGGGTCCACGCCGGTATCGGCGATGCGCCCGGCAAAAACGGAGACGACGGCGGGAACCTGCGCCCTCAGCGCGGCGGCCACCCCCTCAACCTGCGTCAGGGTCAGGATGGCGGTGACGTTGAGTTTGACGCCCTCTCCGGCAAGTTCGCGCACCAGCGCGAGGGACGATTCGCCCCGGGTGTTGGTGATGGGGATTTTGACGTAAACGTTTTTGCCCCAGGAATTGATTTTGAGGGCCTGGCGTTTCATCTCCGGGAATTCATCGGAAAAGACCTCGAGCGACAGCGGTTTGACCGTGATGCTTTGCAGCACATCCCGGGCGAAGGCTTCAAAATCGGTCAGGCCGGCCTTCCGCATGAGGGTGGGATTGGTGGTGAGCCCCTGAATCAGCGGATTGGCGTTGAGCTGGAGCATGCCGGCTTTGTCGGCCCCATCGGCGAATATTTTTACTCTTAAATCGTTAAGCGTTCGCATGTCTAAGATTCGTTGTTAGTTTCACTACAGATGATGTCCGCAGCGGCGGCCAGATGGCCAGCCGAAAAATCGGGTTTTTGGCGCAGAGCCTCGGCATAGCCATAATCAATAAAAATCGTCCGGCACCCGGCGGCATGGCCGCATTCAATGTCGCGCCAGCGGTCGCCCACCATCCAGCTTTGGGCCAGATCAATCCCCAGTTCGCGGGCGGCGCGCAAGAGCATGCCCGGTTTGGGTTTGCGACAGTCGCAATCGGACGCGCCCCGGCCGGGATGAAAACAGACCTCCACCCGGTCAATGGGCAGTTGCGTGAGCAGATGGGCGTGAATTGCATCAACGGCCGATTGGGGGGTCGTGCCCCGGCCCACATCCGGCTGGTTGGTGGCCACGACGAGCAGGAAACCGGCTTGCTTCAGTTTAAGGCACGCGCCGGAAACGCCCGGCAGAATCTCGAATTCGGCAAGACTGGCCGGTGGATAGGGCAACCCCCCGCGCTCCACCGAGCGGTTGATCACGCCATCCCGGTCCAAAAAGACCGCCCGGCGCAGGGCTGGATTGAGAACATTCACCCGGTCAAACATAGCGCACCGGGCGCGCCCGGAGAAACAAAAAGGTCAACGAACCGGCCGACGCCATCCCTGTCAACGCCCCAGCGCGAGCAACCGGGTCCGCCGGTAAATCTCCTCGGGCGTCCCTCCGGCATCAATTGGGATGAGCAACCGGCGCTTTTGGTAATACTCCACCAGCGGCCGGGTGCTTTGCTCGTAGGCCTGCATCCGCGCCTCCACCACGGAGGCCGCGCGATCGTCCTCGCGTTGCACCAGCTTTCCCCCGCAGTGATCGCACACGCCGGCCACCCGGGTCGGGCGCGTTTCCACATGAAACACCGTCTTGCATTGGGAGCAGAGCCGCCGTCCCGCCAGACGCGCCACTATTTTTTCGACCGGCAACTCGTAATTGAGCACGGCGGTCAGGCGGACCTCATCCTTCTTCAGCAATTCATCCAGCGCCCGAGCCTGCGCGACGGTCCGGGGGAAACCGTCCAGCAGGAATCCGCCGGAACAACGCAGACAGCGCCGGCGTTCGCCCACCAGGCCAAGTACTGTTTCGTCCGGCACCAATTCGCCGCGCGTCATGTAACCCAGCGCGCTGCGGATGGCGGGCGACTGGTCCTGCTCCGCAAGACATTTGGCGGTGCGAAAGAGATCCCCGGTGGAAAGATGGCAGCAGGCCAGTCGCTCGGACAGCAGGGCGGCCTGCGTGCCCTTGCCCACCCCGGGCGGCCCCAACAGGATGAGGTGCCAGGCCCGGCCCAGCGGCTGGCGCGGCGGTCGCAGGCATTGTGCCTCCCCGCCCTTGAGCCAGGCGGTTCGATCCGGCTTGGGCACCAAACCAACGCCGTCTGCCGTCGGAAAAAAACGATTTCCCATAATATCAGCAAACTAAGTCGGGCGGGGCCGGCGCACAAGGGCGGGAGGCGATTTTGACAATAAATGTGCCGGTTTTGCCAATTATTGATTCCGCCAGTCCGCGCCATCCGGCGCGAGGCGGTTCCGGCCTTAAAACACCGAACAAAATCGGGCTTTTGTTTGACAATGACGGTGTAGAGCAAAATTGGCGGCGCCATTATTGTACCAAGTGAAAGTTGTGGAAGTAATTGACGAAAAACCGTCCGAGCCCTGCGAACGCCCTGAAACCAAGCGGCGTCCCATCGTGCTGCCCGCGCGCGCCACGGCCTTTGGCCGGCCCCGCGACTTTCTCAACAACCATTTCGTCTATCTCGTCATTTCGTCGCGCGCCCGGGGTTTGTCCATTGGCATTAACGTCAATCCTGACAAACACTGCAACTTCGACTGCGTCTATTGCGAAGTGGACCGGCGGCTGCCCGCGGCTTCCCTGAAGCTCGACGTGGAAGTCATGGCCATCGAGTTGCGCCGGACGATTGCCTTCATCCAACAGGGCCGCCTCCGCGAATTGCCGGCGTTCCGCACCCTGCCCAATGAACTGCTGCAATTGCGCCATGTGTCCCTGAGCGGCGACGGCGAACCGACGCTCGCGCCCAGTTTTGCCGAAGCCGTGGAGGCCGCCATCGGCGTGCGCGCGCTCGGCGGATTCCCCTTTTTCAAAGTCGTGCTCATCACCAACGGCTCCGGTTTTGACCAGTCCGCCGTGCAGCAGGGCTTGGAACATTTCACCCATTCGGACGAAATCTGGGTCAAACTCGACGGCGGCACCCAGGAATTCCTGGACAAGGTGAACCAACCCAAAGTCACCTTGGAAAAGACATTGACGAACATTCTGACCCTGGCCCGCAAGCGGCCGGTGGTGATCCAGAGCCTGTTTGCCATCTGCAACGGCGAGGAGCCCTCTTATACGGAAATCCGCCAGTACGCCGAACGCCTCAAGGAATTGAAGCGCGACGGCGCACAGATCTCCATGGTGCAAATTTATTCCGCCACGCGCCCCTCGTCGCATTCCGACTGCGTGCATCTGCCGCTCAAGACGCTTTCCTTCATCTCGCAAACCGTGCGCAACATCGCCGGCCTGAAGGCGGAAGTGTTTTAATCCTTGGAAGTCCGGCTGTCCCTCTGAATCCACCGGCCATTTCCGGGTCCCCCAACCGGCTTCCCCCCGCCCCGCTAACGGGTGACGAAAAACGACCTGATCGGGGGAATTGCGCACCCAATCCACAACCCAGGCCCACCGAACAACTTGCCAACCAGGTCAAGTAAAATAAAAACCCGTCCCCGTTACGGAGTAACGGGAACGGGTGTTGTAAGTTTTTCCATATCCGCCGGTTTTCAGGCCGTCGGCACATGATAACTGGAGATGGCGCGCATGTACTGCGCCCGCTCGAAGGATTCCGGATCCGCACAGTTTTTCTGACTCAAACTGCCCTTGAGCTGCTTCACGGATTCATATTCGTGCTCCTCCATCCACGCCGTCAATTCGCGCTCGATCACGCTGAATTGTTGCACGCCGTGGCGGATCAACGTGGAACACAGCATCACCGCATCCGAACCGACCATGAGCATTTTCAGGGCGTCAGAACCGCGATGAATGCCACTGGTGGCCGCCAGGCTCAGGTCCAGTTTCCCCGCCAGCAGCGCAATCCAGCGCAATGGCAGGCGCATGGCCATGGGCGTGCTCAACAGGATGTTCGGACGCACTTCCAGCGCTTCCAAATCAATGTCCGGCTGGTAAAAGCGGTTGAACAGCACCAGCCCGTCCGCCCCCGCCGCATCCAGCCGCGAGGCCATGTTGGCGAAGTTGGAGAAGAAGGGGCTGACTTTCACGGCCACCGGAATGCTGACCTCGGACTTCACCGCCCTGAGGATGTCCAGGTAATTTTGTTCCACCTCCGCGCCCGACTGCGTCAGGCTCGTGGGAATGTGATAGATGTTCAACTCCAGCGCGTCGGCACCGGCCTGCTGGATCTGTTTGGCGTATTTCGTCCAGCCGCCCGGCGACGAGGCATTCAAACTGGCAATGACCGGAATCTTCACCGCCTTCTTCGCGTCGGCAACATGCTTGAGGTAATCCTCCGGACCGAGTTTGAATTCGTCCGGCTCGGGGAAATACGACAAGGCCTCGGGGGTGCTCTCCGTGCCCTGCTCCAGCTTTTGATTCAATTCCAGGCGTTCCTGGCGCAACTGTTCTTCAAACAGCGAATACAGCACGATCGCGCTGGCCCCCGCGTCCTCCATCCGCCGGATGCCATCGGTATCCTCCGACAAGGGGGAAGCGGCGGCCACCAGCGGCGTGCGGAGTTTGAAACCGAGATATTTGGTTGTTAGATCCATAATTCAAATAAGTTTTGGTTTCCGTTGGGTCAAGCGGCCGCCGGGGTTGACGGCGCGGCCGGTTTGGCGCCGCGACCGGCGAGAAACTGGTAAAACTCCCAGCGCTTCTCGGAATCCACCTGCACTTCGGCGAACAATCTCTTGGCATCCTCAGGTTTGCTCTTGGTGAGCATTTTGAACCGGTTTTCGGTGGACAGAAAATCCTGCACCTTCAACCGCGCCGCCGTTGAATCCAATTGCAGCGGATTTTCGCCGCGTTGCGCCCGGCGTGGGTCGTAGCGGTACAACAGCCATTGGCCTGAATCCACCGCGAGCTTTTGCTGGCGGGCGCCCACGCCCATGTCCACGGCGATCCCGTGCGCAATGCAATGGCTGTAGGCGATGATCAGGGAGGGTCCGGGATACGATTCGGCCTCCACAAACGCCTTGAGCGTCTGCTCATCCTTCGCTCCGAGTGCGACGCTGGCGACATAAATGTTGCCGTACGCCATGGCGATCAGGCCCAGGTCCTTTTTCCCGGCCGGCTTGCCGCCGGCCGCGAACTTGGCCACCGCCCCGCGCGGGGTGGATTTGGACATTTGTCCGCCGGTGTTCGAATACACCTCGGTGTCCATCACCAGCACATTCACGTCGCGCCCGCTGGCGAGCACGTGATCCAGACCGCCGTAACCGATGTCGTAAGCCCAGCCGTCGCCGCCGAGAATCCACACGCTCTTTTTCACGAGCTGATCGGCCAGTGACAGGAGCAGTTTGGCTTCCGGCAAATCCAGTCCGGCCAGCTTGGCCTTCAGGGCCGCGACGCGTTCGCGCTGCTCATAAATGCCGGCCTCATCGCTTTGATTGGCCAGCAGAATGGCATCCGCAAAACTGTCGCCGAGCTGCGGCGCGAGTTTCTTCAGGAGTTCAGCGGCGAATTCCTTTTGTTTGTCCAGCGAGACCCGGAAGCCCAGGCCGAACTCCGCGTTGTCCTCGAACAGGGAATTGCACCAGGTCGGCCCGCGCCCCTCGGCATTTTTGCAATAGGGAGTCGTGGGCAGGTTGCCGCCGTAAATGGAGGAGCAACCCGTGGCATTGGCGATGACCGCCCGGTCGCCGAAAAGCTGCGTGAGCATTTTGACGTAGGGCGTCTCACCGCAACCCGAGCACGCGCCGCTGAATTCAAACAGCGGACGCAGCAACTGCTGCTGCCGGAGCTGGGTCGTCTTCACCTTGCGGCGGTCCACTTCGGGCAGCCCCAGGAAGAAGTCCCAGTTAACGTGCTCCGCCGCCCGCAGGGGCGGCTGGGCGCGCATGTTGATCGCCCGCAGTTTGGTTTCGGTTTTATTCTTGGCCGGGCACACATCCACGCACAGGGTGCAGCCGGTGCAGTCTTCCGCCGCCACTTGCAGCGTAAAGCTCATGCCTTTCCATTCCGGCAGGCGGGAGGGAACCGATTTGAACGTCGCCGGGGCGCCGCTCAATTTGTCCGGCGTATACACCTTGGCGCGAATGGTGGCATGCGGGCAGATCGCCACGCACTTCAGACATTGGATGCAGGTCTTCTCGTCCCAGACCGGTATTTGCAGCGCCAGGTTGCGCTTTTCAAACTGCGTCGTCGCCGTCGGGAACGTTCCGTCCTTCGGAAACGCGCTCACCGGCAGATCGTCCCCGTAGCCGGCGGCGATCCTCCCAAGCACCTCGCGGACAAACTTCGGCGCCTCCGGCGAAATGGGCGGCAGCAGCGGACCCGTCCCGTTGCGCTTGACCCCGTTCAGCGGCACCTCGTGCAAATGCGCCAGGGTGTTGTCCACCGCCTGCAAGTTCATCTTGACGACCTCCTCGCCCTTCTTGCCGTAGGTCTTTTTGATGGAATTCTTGATCGCTTCAATCGCCTCATCCTTGGGCAGCACGCCCGACAGCGCAAAAAAGCAAACCTGCATGACGGTGTTGATGCGCCCGCCCATGCCGCTGTCGTGCGCCACCTTCGTGGCGTCAATGACGAAGAACTTCGCCTTCTTGGCCAGCAAACTCTCCTGCACCGGCGTTGGCAGCGCGGACCAGATTTCGTCCTTCGAGTGCGGCGTGTTCAGCAAAAACGTCCCGTTGGAAACCAGGCTGCTCAGCATGTCGTAACGTTCCAAAAAGCCCGGCAGATGGCACGCCACAAAATTCGCGCTGGTGATCAAATACGACGAGCGAATCGGCTGCGGGCCGAATCGCAGGTGCGACACCGTCATCGAACCGGATTTCTTCGAATCGTAGACGAAATAACCCTGGGCGTAATTGTTCGTCTCCTCCCCGATGATCTTGATGGAGTTTTTGTTCGCCCCCACCGTGCCGTCCGCGCCCAGACCGAAGAAGAGCGCGCGCACCACCTGTTTGGATTCGGTGGAAAAATTCGCGTCCACCGGCAGGCTCATGTGGGAAACGTCGTCGTTGATGCCCACCGTGAAGTGGTTCTTCGGCGTGGCGGCGGACAGATTGTCGTACACCGCCTTGACCATCGCCGGCGTGAATTCCTTGGACGAGAGCCCATAGCGCCCCGCCGCGATTTTCGGCTGCGCTTTCAAATGCGAGCGGCCCAGGGCCGACTCTTCAAGGATGGCCGTCAGGCAGTCCTGATACAACGGCTCGCCCGTGGCGCCCGGCTCCTTGGTGCGGTCCAGCACCGCGAGGCTCCGGACCGAGGCGGGCAGCGCCGCCACAAACCGCCGGCCGTCAAACGGCCGGTACAGGCGCACCTTGAGCACGCCCACCTTCTCGCCGGCCGCCAGCAGATGATCCACCGTTTCGTGAACGGCTTCACAGCCCGAGCCCATCAGCACGATCACGCGCTCGGCATCCGGCGCGCCCGCATAATCAAACAGATTATACTTGCGCCCCGTCAGCACGGCGAACTCGTCCATCGCCTTTTGCACGATGTCCGGACACAAGTCATAATAATGGTTCGTCCCCTCGCGCCCCTGGAAAAAGACGTCCGGGTTTTGCGCCGTGCCGCGCAGGGTCGGCCGGTCCGGCGACATGCCGCGCGCGCGCAGCGTGGCCAGCAGTTTTTCATCAATCATGGCGCGCATGACCGACTCATCAATCAATTCGATTTTCGAGACTTCGTGCGACGTCCGGAAGCCGTCAAAGAAATGGATGAACGGCAGTTGCGACCGCCACGCGGCGATTTGCGAAATCAGCGCAAAGTCCATCGTCTCCTGCACCGAGGCCGCGCCCAGCATGGCCCAGCCGGTCGAGCGGCACGCCATGATGTCGCCGTGATCCCCGAAAATCGAGAGCGCATGCGTCGCCACCGAACGGGCGGTGACGTGGAAAACCGTGGGCAGCAGTTCGCCCGCGATTTTGAACATGTTCGGAACCATCAGCAGCAAACCCTGCGACGCCGTGAACGTCGTGCTGATCGAGCCGGTTTGGAGCATGCCGTGCACCGCCCCGACCGCCCCGCCTTCGCTTTGCATTTCGATGATGGCGGGAGACGTGCCCCAGAGGTTTTTTTTGCCCTCCGAGGACCATTGATCGCACCACTCGGCAATCGGCGAGGAAGGGGTGATGGGGTAGATGGCCATCGACTCATTGAGCCGGTAAGCCACATACGCGGCGGCTTCGCAGCCGTCAATTGTTTTAAATTTCTTTTTCAGAGAGCTCATAATTTCTTGTAAATGTATTCGGCGGTGAAACCTTTGTTATCCTTGTTAAACTCGACCGAGAAGCCGATTTTCTTGCAAATGTGCTGCATGGCCTGGTTTTCCGGCAGGATCTGGCCGGTGATCCGGTCCAGCTTCTCATCACGGCCAATCTGGACCAGCCGGGCCAGCAATTCGCCGCCCAGTCCCAGACTGTGCCAACTGTCGCTGACCAGCAGCGCGAATTCCGCTTCATTGAGCCCGTGCATTTTGCTCAGGCGGCCCACGCCCAGGATCTGCCGCTCTTCGCTCTTGAGCGCCGTGTGCTCGGCCACCAGCGCGATTTCGCGGTCATAATCATTGAAACAAATCCGGGTCAGCCGTTCGTGCGCCACGCGTTGCGAAAGCTTCAGCGCCTCAAAATAGCGGTGATAAACGCTTTCCTCCGACAGCGTTTCGTGGAATTTCACCATCAGCGGCTCGTCTTCCGGACGAATCGGGCGGAAGGTGACCGGCGCCTTGTTCTTCAATTTCCAGGAGCTCACGTATTGCACCGGGTACGGACGGATGGCCGGCCGCGGCAACTCGGCCTCCGGCGTCTCCAAATCATGCAGCACCACCCGGGCATCCAGCGCATAAATGCGTTCCGAGGACACGAGCAGCGGATTGATGTCAATTTCCGCGATCCAGGGCTGCTCCACCACCAACTGGCTGAACCGCACCAGCAGTTGTTCGAGCTCCGCGATGTTCGCGGACTTGCGGCCGCGAACGCCCTTGAGCGCCGTGAAAATCTTCGTGCGTTCCATCATGCGGCGCGCGAGCGTGGGATTGAGCGGCGGCAGCGCCAGCGCCCGGTCCTTGAACACCTCCACCAACTGGCCGCCCGTGCCGAACAGCAGCACCGGCCCGAATTGCGAGTCCACACTGCTGCCCACGATCAGCTCGTAACCTTCGAGTTTGATCATCGGCTGCACCGTCACCCCGAGGAAATGTTCTGCCCCCGCCTTTTTGGCCACCGAACTCTCGATCGCCTTCCACGCCTGCCGCACGGCGGAGGCCGTCCGCAAATTCAATTGCACCCCGCCCACGTCCGTCTTGTGCGTGATCGTTTCGGAGAACAGCTTCAGCACCACCGGGAAACCGAGTTTGGAGGCCATTTTCACGGCATCCGACTCGCTCCGGGCAATGTGCGTTTCCACCGTGGGAATGCCGTAGGCCGCCAGCAGTTCCTTGGATTCAAACTCCGTCAAAATCGTCCGCCCGGCTTTGCGCGCGGTCTCGATCAACTGCGCCGCCTTCTCGCGGTCAATGCCGCGTTCGGATTCCGGATGCGTCGGCGGGGTTTCGTAGAGCGCCCGCAAATTGTCGCTGTAACGCCACATGTAATAGAACGCCCGGGCCGCCCGGTCCGGATATTTAAACGTGGGAATGTTCGCGGCGTTGAGAATGTCCTCCCCGCGCTCCACCTGGCCCGCCCCCATCCAACTGGCGATGATCGGCTTGCCCGTCACTTGCGCGTACGGCTTCAGGCACTCCGCCGTCGCCAGCGGATCCGTCATCGCCTGCGGCGTAAGGATGACCAGCAAACCATCCGTGTTCGGATCCTTGGACACGATGTCCACCGTCTTGGCGTACAACTCCGGCTTCGCGTCCCCGATGATGTCCACCGGGTTGTTGTGACTCCACGTCGGCGGCAGGAGCTTGTTGAGCGAATCCATCGTCTCGGCGGACAACTCCGCCAGTTGCGCGCCGCTCGTGATCAGCATGTCCGTCGCGATCACGCTCGGTCCGCCCGCGTTGGTGACAATCGTCAGGTTCGGACCCTTCGGCCGCGGCTGCTTCGACAGCACTTCCGCCATGTCGAACAGTTCTGAAATGGTGTCCACGCGCAGCACCCCCACCCGTTGGAAGGCGGCCTGCAACACTTCGTCGCTGCCCGTCAGGGAACCCGTGTGCGACGCGGCGGCCTTCGCGGCGGCGGCGGTGCGGCCGGGTTTGATGACGATAATGGGCTTGGTCAGCGCCACCTCGCGGGCGGCGGACAAAAACGCCCGCGCATCCCCGATGGATTCCATGTAAATCACAATGCTCCGCGTGTTCGGATCATCGCCCAAATGATAAATCAAATCGCCCCAGCTCACGTCCAGCATGGACCCCAGTGAAACGAACGCGCTGAACCCGACGTTCTCGCGCAGGCTCCAATCCAGCACCGCCGTGCACAACGCACCGCTCTGGCTGATAAAGGCCACGCTGCCGGGCCGCGCCATGTCGGCCGCAAACGTGGCGTTCAGCTTGGCGGCCGGCGCCATCACACCCAGACAGTTCGGACCCACGATGCGCATGCCGCCGCGTTTGGCCTCCACCATGATCTGCCGTTCCAATTCCACGCCCGGCGCGCCGATTTCCTTGAAACCGGCCGTGATGATGATCGCCCCCGGGACACCTTTGTCCACGCAATCCCGCACAATCCCCGGCACCGTGGCCGGCGGCGTGATAATCACCACCAAATCAGGCGTCGTGGGCGTCAGCTTGATGTTGGTGTAAGCCTTGAGGCCCAGAATCGTCTCCCGCTTCGGATTAATGGGATAAAGCACCCCCGGGAAGCCCCCTTTTTGGAGGTTTTCCAGCACCGTGCGACCCACACTGTTCACCGTTTCGGTCGCGCCGATGATGGCAATGCTCTTGGGTAAAAAAATCGGGTCCAGCGGCCGCCGCCGCGTTTGGTGCAATATGTCATGGGCGGATTCCAGCTTGTCAGAAGATATAATCGGAGTCGTCATATGTTAGTCATTCATCTCAAATTTCAAAGATAAGCTGACAGCGTTCCGGCCCGCCGACTTCACACGATTTGGCAAACGCCAGCCATTTCTTGTTTTGAGAAAGATCGGATAAGCGGTGCCGGAAGAATTACTGCTTGCCTTGCCCGCCATCCCGGTGGCAATTTGCGCTGGTCTCAACCCAAACACGATTCACATGGAAACCAACCGGCAGCCCGAATCGGATGAAACCAAACTGCGCCAGCGGTTGGAGGAATTGTTGCGCCAGGCCCGCGCCCTGGCGGAAGTCACCCGCGCCCCGGCCGGGTTGCCGCGCGTCACCACGCCCCGTCCCGCCCTGCCCGGTCACGTCACCCTGCTCCCCGGTTCCATTCTCACCACCCTCTTTCGCAAGCCCGCCAGCGGCCGCACCGTCGCGTTCAAGCGCGAGGAACTGGGTGAACTGGACGGCATGACCACCGATTACCTGCTCAACTATTACGAATCGCAATCCCTCTTCACCCCCGATGACGCCGCCCGCCTGCGCCAGTGCATTGAACTGCATTCCGCGCGGGTTAATCAATTGCTCCGCAACAGCGACTGGCGCAGCCAGGTGTTCGGTTATGCCATCGCCCGCGAGGACGCCATCCTCCGCAGCCTCCTCCAACTGCGCCTGCTCGTCGAATGCGTCCAGATCCTCACCCCGCCGCTCCTCACCGTCAAACGCATCGGCAACGAGGAGTTTGACCTGATTGACGACCTCCATGGTTTCATCCGCGTGCTGACCCTGGCCTTGTGGCGCCGGCTGGCCACCGAAAAATCCGATTTGCAGGCTTACGGCGCCCTCTCCCTCTGCCTCGCCGGACTCGCCGCCCGGGCCGAGGATTCGCTCGCCCTCTTGGAATCCGGCTACGCCGCCACCAATGGCAACGTGGATGAGTTTAAAAAATGGTTCGAGAAAAGCGGCCGCAAGGCCATGGACCACGTCGAGGGCCTGTTGCAACCCGTGGACAAAATGGGGCTGGACGAAATTTTCGGCCTGCTCACCCGCCACACCCTGGACCTGGGGTTGCAGCCCGTCACCATTGAATTTGTGCGCCAGGTCTTGCAAACCCTCCTGACCACGCTCGCCAACCTGGACAGCGAGACACCCGAAGCCGCCCGCCGCCGGTCGGCCGTCCTGTCCGCCCAATTCACCGAGGTCTCCCGGCAATACGCCTCCGATTTCAATTCCCGCGCCGCCGATCCCGGCGTCAGCGAGGAGGATCTCGCCGCCATTTTCAAGGAACTCGACGCCCTCGTCGGGCTCGAACCCGTGAAGAGCGAGGTCCGCCGCGCCACCAATTTCGCCCGGATGCAGGTCCTGCGCCGCCAACAGGGCCTGCCCACCGTCCAAGCCAGCCTCCACAGCGTTTTCTTTGGCAACCCCGGCACCGGCAAAACCACCGTGGCCCGCCTCATGGGCCGCATTTACAAATCCCTCGGCCTCCTCCGCCGCGGCCACGTCATCGAGTGCGACCGCGGACGCCTTGTGGCCGAATACGTCGGACAGACCGCCGTGCGCACCCACGCCGCCATTGACTCCGCACTCGACGGCATCCTGTTCATAGACGAAGCCTATGCCCTCGCCGGCCGGGGCGCGGAGGATTTCGGCAACGAAGCCATCGAGACCCTCCTCAAGCGCATGGAGGACGACCGCGACCGGCTCATTGTCATCGTCGCCGGCTACACCAAGCCCATGGAACAATTCATCGGCTCCAATCCCGGACTCGAATCGCGCTTCACCAACTACCTCAACTTCCCGGACTACGCACCGGCGGCGCTGGCGGAAATCTTCCACCGCATGGCCGCGCAAAGCGGACTGGTCAGCCCGCCCGAAACGGAAGCGAAAATCCTGGCCCTGTGCGAGCGCCTGTATGCCGCGCGCAACGAACAATTCGGCAACGCCCGCGAAATGCGGAACCTGTTCGAGGCTTCCGTGCGCAACCAAAGCACCCGGCTGGTCGCCGGCGGACAGTGTGACCGCGACGCCCTCACCACCCTGCTGCCGGAGGATGTGCCCGGCCAGTTCGACACCGGCCTCCCCGCCCCGGCCGGAGCCCAGCCCGGCCCCTCGCGGATTGCCGCCCAACCCGGGTGACCCGCCCACCGGGGAACACATGGGGCGGGACGCCCATTCCCCCGTGCGGGCACTGCCAAAAAGTGCAAAATCCTGCGCCGCAGTCCTCCGGCGGAAGTGAATTTCGGAAAAAATCAACCGTTCTTTTTCGTGTCTAATGGGTTTTTTCCGTGTTTTCCGATTTGGAATCCGGTGGGGATGGCTCAGGGAAGCAGGGATCAAGCCCGGACCAAAGGTTGAACCGTGCGCTGGGGGCATGGGGGTGAGGCGTGGGGACCAGCCGCCACCTTGAACCGGATTCCGGACCGAATCCCCAACCGCGCCGGGCACTGATAAAGATATCATCATCTTCATGCCCCCAGTTTACCCAGGGGGGGGTGGGACATCAGCAGGGGCACCATCAAAATAGTTTCAAACCGCTCAACCGGGGTTAACTGCCTGGCCGCCAATAAGATGCGACGAAAACCGGCCGGGGGAGACAAAGATTTTTATGATTTCTTTTTGATCCATGCACCCATGTGGTTAAAAACTCCCGGCGTTCCCGTTTTTCCCCGTGGGGGTGGTAAAAAACACCCTTGCTGAATTTGCCACGTGAGCTATCCTTAAAACGGATGAAAACCGTGGAAGCAGTGCTTGAACCAAGTGGGGAAGTGCGGTTGATTGAGCCAGTGCAAGTGCTGGCTCCACGCCGGGTTTTGGTCACGATTCTTGAGGAGTCCCCGGACTCGCCCGAGGCGGCCCTGCTGAGCGAAGCCGCGCTGGCCGAGGATTGGAACCGCGCCGAGGAGGATGCCGCATGGGCTCATTTGCCATCGGTGAAGTTGTCATAGTTCATTTCCCCTTTTCTGATCTCAGCGCCTCCAAGCCGCGACCGGCCATCGTGCTGGCGGAAGCCGGTCGTGGCGATTGGATTCTCTGCCAAATCACGAGTAAATCCTACGGCGACGAGAAAGCCATTCCATTGACGGCGACCGATTTTGCGAGCGGTTCCCTGCGGCTGGACAGTTTCGTGCGGCCCGGCAAACTTTTTACCACGCATCACAGCCTCATTGCCGGACAGGCCGGCCGGTTGCAGGCCGTAAAATCCGCCACCGTCCGGGATGCTGTTGTGCGGATGATTCAGAATGGCAGCTAGATCGCAGTCAGAGCCCGAATCCAAACCAGCCAGTCCAACGCGGCGGGTTTTTGAACCGCGAAACAGGCCAAATACGCGAACGGGGAACCGGAAAGAAGGGTGAAACCAAAACAGTTTCCGCCTCGGTTCAAACAGGCCGGCCTCGGAGGTCACGGTCAGCGCCAGTGCCACCAGCACAGAACCCCGGCGACGAAGGGAACCAACGCCAGAAAATAGAGGAACTGGAAGGATCCTTTGAGCGTCTTGTGCCGGAACACACGCATCCCCAGCCAGCCCCCCGGCCAGCCGCCCAGGGCGCCCAGCAGCGCGAGCCGGGATTCCGGCACCCGCCGTCCGCCCCGTGCCGCCCGTCCTTTGTCCAGGCCAAACAGGAGGAAGGCCGCCAGGTTGAATCCGGCGAACCACAGGACGGCAAACGAATCGGCCAAGGTCACGGCGGCCAGTTGTACCATGCGCGTCGCCGGGTGGCGCGCAGAATCGGCGGACCAGAGCGATGAAAATTCAACGATTCAAAACCGACTTGCTGGTCGTGCCCATGGTGCTGACGGGCAGCCCCGATGGCGGGGTAATGAGGCCGGCCGAAGCGCGCTGTCATGATGTCCGGGCGTTTCCCCCCAGCCCCGTCAGGGGCGATATATTTGTAGCCCCCCGATCCCCAATCCTATTTCCAAGCTCCGTCAGGAGCGGCATCTTCGGCTCATGGCCAATCCCCATGCCCCATGCTATGGCAGGGACGATTGGACGCTGGAAAAATGAGCAAAACCATCGAACCGGAAATATTGATAAGTCAACCGAACTGGCTTTAACATGGAAAAAAATCCTTATGATTGCTCGACTCGGCATCTTTCTTCTCGTCGCGCTCGGCGGGGCGGGACTCACCGTCCAAATGGCTTGGAACGCGCGCTTGCGAACCTCCACCGGCTCGCCAGTGCTCGCGACGATCATTTCATTGGCGGTGAGTTCCCTTGCCCTCGCTTTGGTGTGGGTCAGCGGGGCGACCAGCCGGGGGACCTTGCCCGCGTTTAATTCCCTTCCCAAATGGGCCTGGTTCGGCGGTGTCTTTGCCGCCTATTATTTGGTCGCGTCCCTGATCGCCCTGCCGAAACTGGGCGCCGCCGCGGTCTTTTCCCTGGTGATTGTGGGACAGATGGTGGCGGCGCTTATTTTGGATTCCACCGGCGCGTTTGGGGTTGCCCGGGTTTCCCTCAGCGGATCCCGTGTTTTGGGAACCCTGTTGCTGATTGCTGGAGTGGTCCTCCTGCAACGGAAGTAACGCACTGGGGCGCCACCTCACCCGCACAACCTCACTTCACCACCAGAAAGAAGCCGGTGAACTGATGGCTTCCACGCCAGGCGGCCTGGGATTGCGCCAAAATTTCAATCCCGGAAAGCCCGTCGGCCAAATTTTTTCCATTTGGGTTTTGAAACAGATTGGAATACGATCCCCAACCAGTCACTCAGATTTTAGATGACCTCAATTTAACACACGACGCATGAGAACAAAATCTCAGCTTGTCGGCCCGGTGCCCTCACCGGGCGTCCCCCGCCACACGCCCAACGCCGGGTCAGGGGACCCGGCCTACAATGGGGCACGCCCGCCTGACGGACCACGCCCACGACGACTCCGGCGCTTGCACCACGTCTGGCCAGATCGCGATGGCAATATTTCCTACCTCCTGACGATATGCGTGGAAGGCCGTGCCCGGGTGTTGGACAACGACGAAACGTTCCAACGTTTCGTCGCCTTCCTGCTTGACAGCCCGACTCGTTACCATTGGTTCGGACGCCGCTTCGTCGTCATGCCCGATCATGTTCATTTGATCGCCCACATGGGTCATGAGGCAATTCGTCTCGGCCAATGGATCAAGGCATTAAAGGCCGTGGCGGGTGGTATGCAACCTGCGGGCGTTGGAAATGCCGGATCAGGATATACTGCCAACAACGGGGCAAACGTCCGCCCTGTAGGCCCGGTGCCCTCACCGGGCGCCCCAGCCCACTCGACCGGCGCCGGGTCAGTGGACCCGGCCCACAATGGGGCAAACGTCCGCCCTGTAGGCCCGGTGCCCTCACCGGGCGTCCCCCGCCACACGCCCAACGCCGGGTCGGGGGACCCGGCCTACAGTGGGGTACACGTCCGCCCTGTCGGCCCGGTGCCCTCACCGGGCGTCCCCGTCCACTCGCCCGACGCCGGGTCGGGGAACCCGGCCGACCCTGACGCAACGCATCCATTTACCCGCGTGGCTCGTGCGTGGCGCTGGCAGGACGGTCATCACGACCACAAATTCCGCACCGCCGAAAGCGAAACCCGCAAATGGGAATACATCTGTTTGAACCCCGTCCGGTACGGATTGGTGAAACGTCCGGAAGCCTGGCCGTTCGGCGGCGAAATTTTTTATGACGACGCAGGCGGACCGCGCTTGGTGCGCGGAACGCCACCATTAATGGAGACGGGAATATTAACGGAGAAAGAAGCAACACCGGATGGAGGAACCCCGTAGAGAACATGACTGTCGGCCCGGTGCCCTCACCGGGCGCCCCCGCCCACTCGCCCGGCGCCGGGTCAGTGGACCCGGCCCACAATGGGGTACACGTCCGCCCTGTAGGCCCGGTGCCCTCACCGGGCGCCCCCGCCCAC
>CAZUBG010000111.1:0-17101 GCA_964618545.1 uncultured Bifidobacteriaceae bacterium
TCACGCCGGGGTCACCCAACTGCAGTGGGTCGTCAACGGCTACGGCCTGACGTTTGCGGGGTCGAAGAACACCACGCTGACGAACATCAACAACTATGGCGGAGCGACGACCGTTTTCGGCGGCGGGACCCTGGTGCTGAGTTATGGGGCCTCGGTTTCCAATTCGTCCATTGTGCTGGGGCAGACGGGTTCAAGCGTGGCGGCGTACCTGACGCTGGGGGGGGCCACGCTGCCGGCGGGGACGACGGTGACCGCCTCGAACCTGGTGGTGGACGCGAGCGTGATCGGCGGTCAGAATTATGGCAACCTGAACAACGGCGGGACGAGCGCCGGCAACGCGACGGAACAGTTCACGGGCGCGCTCCAACTGAACTCGGGATTACTGCGGACGACGATGGCGGCGAATGCCAGCTACAATCTGGAGCTGCTGTTCAACAGTTTTTCACGCAATCCCGGCACGGTGTTTTCGTTTGATCGCGCCACGATTCCGGGCGGGGGCGCGATTGGAAGCCAGACGGCGGACACCCTGAACCTGGTGTTCGCCACGCCGCCGGCCCTGATTGGGAGCGGCCCGGCCGGCACGACGACCATGGGCGTGCTGCCCGGGATCACCCTGGGCGGGGCCGGGAGCGTGGCGACATATGACACGACCTACGGGGTGCGCCCGCTGGCCGCCGCGGAATACGCCGTGTTCGCCAGCGGACTGACGCCGGCCAGCCAGAATGCGCGGGTCAATGGCAATGTGACCGTGACCGCCAGCACGGAGGTCAACTCGTTGTATAACAATGGCAGCTACACCCTCAATCTGAGCGGGACGAACACGCTGACGCTGGACAGCGGCGTGCTGGAGAACACCGTCAACGGCGTCATCGGGGCGTCCGCCAACGATGGCTTCCTGGCGCTGGGGGCCGAGGGCATTTTTGACGTGGCCAACGCGCGGACGCTGACCATCAACAGCGTGATCACCGGCAGCAACGGACTGACGATCAACCTGGATGACTACAATGGCACGGGGGCGAATTGCGTGCTGGCGGGAACGAACACGTTCACGGGGGTCACCCGGGTTCTGGCCAACCAGACGATGACGCTGAAGCTCAACAACAGCCTGGCGCTCCAGAACAGCACGCTGGATTACAACAATTATGGCGGGACGATCACCTTCAACGGACCGACGAGCTTCACGTTTGGGGGGCTCGAAGGCGCCCAAAATCTGGCGATTGCGGTGCCGTTGACGCTGGGGGGAGACGGGGACAGCACCGTGTACAGCGGCGTGCTGAGCGGGGCGGGAAGCCTGATTAAAACCGGTTCCGGCTCGTTCACGCTCACCGGGGCGAACACGTATTCCGGCGGGACGACGCTCGCCAGCGGCCAGTTGAATCTCAACAACGGCGGTTCCAGCGGCGCGAATTCCTCCCTCGGCACGGGCGCGCTGACGATCAATGGCGGCACGCTGGACAACACGAGCGGGGCGTCCGTCACGCTGGCGCCCAACAATGCGCAAAACTGGAACGGCAACTTCACGTTCAACGGCTCCGCGAGCCTCAATCTGGGCACCGGGCTGGTGGCCTTGGGGGGCAGCGAGCGGGTGACGGTCAACGCCAACACGCTGACGGTGGGGGGCGTGATCAGCGGCACCGGCGATGCGCTGACCAAAGCCGGGGCCGGCACGCTGTCCCTCTCCGCCGCGAACAGTTACAGCGGCAACACGGTGGTGGGCGCCGGCCGGCTGGCGCTGACGGGGGGCGCGGGCCTCAGCAGTTCGCCGGGGATCATCGTGTCGAATGGCGCCACGCTGGACGTGTCCGGGCTGACGCCGACGTTCACGCTGGGGGGCGGCCAGAGTTTGTGCGGCAGCGGCACCATCAACGGTTCGGTCAGCACGGCCCCGGGCGCGGAAATTTACGCGGACAGCGGCGCGGCCGGCGCGACGAACACCTTCAACAACAATCTGACGCTGGTTTCGGGGGCGGCGGTCAATTTCAAGCTGGGGACCACGGCTGGCGGGGCGAATGACCTGATCGTGGTCGGCGGCAATCTCACGCTGGCCGGCAACAGCATCAATCTCAGCGCCCCGAGCACGTCGGTCAGCCTGGCGACGGGGGATTACACCCTGATCACGGTGGGCGGCAGCATTGCGGGGGCGTTTGCCTCCACCCCCGGCTGGGTGGTCCGGCCGGTGAATGCCGATTACTATACGATTGTCACCAGCGGGAAGACGGTCACCCTGCACTATCAGGCGGCGGCGCTGCCGACGATCACCGGCGGGGCGAATCCGCCGGACGTGAGCCGCGGCCAAAACACGGTGGTCACCGCGGCGGTGGTCCCCGGAACCTTTGCGGTCAGCAGCGTGATTTTGAATGCGGCCCCGATTGGCGGCGCGGGCTCCCTGACCCTCGTCCAGTCCAATGCTTCCAGCGTTTACACGAATACGGTCATGGCCGGCGCGGGCGCGCCCGCGGGCACCGCGCTGCTGGCGGCCACGGTGACGGACGCGGAGGGGAACATCGGGACGACGAACATCACCGTGGTGGTGCTGCCCGGAGCCGAGACGTGGGGGGGCGGATCCACGACGGACAACAATTGGAGCGACGCGGCCAACTGGGCCGGGGGCGCGGCGCCCCTGACGGGCGACAACGTGACCTTGGCCGGCGACACACGGCCGGCCCCGGTGATGGATGCCTCCTTCAGTCTGGGGTCGCTGACGTTTGCCAGTGGCGCGGGCAGTTTTGTGATCACCAACACCCCGGGCAGCGTGCTGACGCTGAGCGGCGGCGTGGTCAATAATTCAGCGGCTCCGGAAAGCCTGAATGTGCCGGTTGTCCTGGGCGCGGCGCAGACCCTGAATGCCGCGGCCGGAAACCTCGCGCTGGGCGGCGTGGTGAGCGGGGCTTCACTCACCGTGGCGGGCACCAACCTGGTGACGCTCTCCGGGACCAACACTTACGGCGGGGGCACGACGGTCAGCGCCGGCACGGTGGTGGTGGCCAATGATTCCGCGCTCGGCAGCGGGGTGCTGACGCTGGCGGGCGGCTCGGTTTCAAACTCCGCCGGGAGCAGTTGCACGGTGCCGAACAACGTCACGGTGGCCAGCGGGGCCGAGGTGGAGGTTGGATCAGGGGACGTTTTCACGCTGTCGGGCATGATCGGGGGAGGGGGCGCGCTGACGAAAACCGGCAATGGCCTGCTGGTGCTGCCGAATGCGAACACGCTCAGCGGCGGAGTGACGGTCAATGGCGGAACCCTGGTGGTGGCCAACAATGCCGCGGTGGGCAGCGGCCTGCTGACCCTGGGAAACGCCTCCATTTCCAACTCGGCCGGCAACAGTTTTTCCGTGGGCAATGCGGTCAGCCTGACGGGTTCAGCCAATGTGATGGTGAACACCAATGACACCTTGACGCTGTCCGGTTTGATCACCAATGCCGGCGGATTGAATCTGACTGGCGCCGGCACGCTGGTCATTCCCGGCGGGAATGCCAACACGTACAGTGGCGGCACGGTGCTCAACGCGGGCATCACTTTGAAAGTCGGCAACACCAGCCTCAGTCCGCTGGGCGCCGGCGCGCTGACGCTGGCGGGCGGCACGCTGGCGGATGGCGGCACGGCGCCGGTGACCTTGAGCAACAACATCACGGTGGTGTCCAACACGACTTCGTACTTGAATCCCACCACGCTGAATGGCAACGGCCTGACGCTGGCGGGCAATCTTTCCGGCTCGGGCAATCTGGTGGTCAACGGCAGCGGATCGCCCTATGACAGTTTTGTTTTGAGCGGGACGAACAGCGGTTTCACGGGCACGCTGACGGTCAACAACAGCGCCAACCAGCGGTTTGCGTTCGGCAGTCCCGGCGCGGGCAGCCCCAATGCGGCGTTTGTGTTGAACAGCGCGGGGACGGACGAACAGAAAGTCACGTTTGGCAATGGGACGATTGCGTTTGGATCGCTGGCGGGCGGGGGCTGGCTGCGCAATGACGGCGGGGCGAGCCTCGCGATCCTCCGGATTGGCGATTTGAACAGCAACGCGGTGTTCGGCGGCCTGATTGCCGGCAACGGCAGCGCCCAGTTCGGGGTGCTCAAGGCGGGCCTGGGCACGGAGACGTTCACCAACGACAACACCTATGACGGCACCAACGAGGTGGCCGGCGGCACCTTGGAACTGACCTCCGCCCAGCAGACGGCCCAGCCGCTGCAGGTGGACGACGGGGCGATCTTTGGCTATCAGGACACCGGCTCCGGCCAGTCCGCCCAGGTGGCCAGCCTGGTGCTGGGCACGAATGCGGGGGCGAATCTGTTCTTCACCAATATTTTTGCCGCCGGCGCCTCGCCGGTGAACATTACCGATGGAGAACTGACGGCGAACGGAACCTGCACGGTCACGCTGGCCGACACGGCCAACCTGTCCCCCGGGAATCTCTACACGCTGGTCCAGTACACCACCTTCTCCGGCAACGGAAACTTTGTCCTGGCACCGCTGCCCGGGGGAGTGGCGGGCGGATTGATCAATGACCCGAACTACGGCGGACTCATCTTGAGCCTCCCGCAGCCGCCGAGCGGCCCCCAGACCAACCTGACCGCGACGGTGACCAGCGCTGGAGGCGTCAGCACGCTGAGCCTCTCCTGGCCGGCAAATTATCAGGGCTGGGTGCTGGAAACCAACAATGTGGGGTTGAATGCAAGCAGTGCGTGGGGCATCGTTTCCGGGTCGGAATACACGACGAGCGAATCCTTCACCGTTGATCCGACGCAAACCAATGTGTTTTTCCAACTGGTCCTGCCGTAGGACGGGCAGGCTTGCCGACCGGGTGTCTGGCTGACAGACACCCGGTTTTTCGTATAAAGAGGATTTTCACATGATTTTTCACAGCATCATTCCGGCGGGGGTTGGGCCGCCCGGCCCGGCGGGAGCCACGCGGCGGCCGGCTGGGTCGTCCGGGAAGGTTCCGGGGATCATCGCCGGGTTGCTGGCGATGTCCCATTGTGTGCTGGCGCAAACGCCGTCCGCGCCCACCGGGCTGACGGCGACGCCGGGGGGCGACTGGGTGACCTTGAACTGGAATGCGTCTTCGGGAGCCGTCAATGATTACCAGATCGTGCGTTGGGCGACGGGTTCCACGACGACCAACGTGATGCTGGAAACCGCGCCTTACACCAGCTATTCGGATTTTACCGCGGGCGCGGGCACAAACTACAATTACGCCGTGAGCGCCGTGGGAACCAACGGGGCCGGCAGCGCCAATTCCAGCACCGTGACGAGCTCGCCCACGGGCGCGCCGTCCCCGTTTGTGCATCCCGGCTGCCTGCATGTTCTCTCCGACTTTGCGCGGATGGCGACGAATGTGGCCGCGGGCAACCGGCCGTGGATCAGCAGCTACCAGATGATGACCAACGAAGCCGAGGCGCAGCCCGGCTGGGGGGCCGCGCCGGCGGGAGCCATCAGTCGCAGTGGCCCGCTCCCGGATAATTATGCGCGCAGCCAGGAGGACGCCCTGGCCATCTACTATCTGGCCCTGGAATACCGCATCACCGGCCGCGCAAGCTATGCGAACGCGGCCATCAACATCATGAATGCCTGGTCGGGCACGCTGACCAACATCACGGGCAACAGCAACTATGCCCTGGCCGGGGGGCTGTGCGGGTACGAATTCGCCTGTGCGGCGGAGGAATTGCGCGGTTACAGCGGCTGGTCCGCGGCCAGCCAGGCGGCGTACAAGGGCATGCTGGTGAACGTCTTTTACCAGGCCAACAACGGATTTCTCACCGGGCATGAGGGGACCTGCGACTCCCATTACCGGTGCAACTGGGACGCCTGCAACATGGCGTCCGCCATCGCCATCGGCGTGTTCTGTGACAACCCGGCGATCTTCAACCAAATCGCCGCCTATTACACCAACGGGGTGGGGAACGGGAACATGAACCATGCGGTGACGTTCGTGCATCCCAACGGATTGGGACAGTGGGAGGAGTCCGGCCGCGACCAGGCGCACACCCTGGACGGCATCAATGGCGAGGGCATTGTGTGCCAGGTGGCCTGGAACCAGGGCGTGGACCTTTACGGCTACAACAACAACCTTTATTTGCGGGGACTCGAATATGTCTGCAAATACAACCTCGGCAACCAGGTTCCGTATGCACACCACCAAACGTGTGACGAAGGCCATGACGAGACGGTGGTTTCCCCCGCGGATCAGGGGGATTTTCCGCCGATCCTGGACATGGCCTGCGCCCATTATGTGAACCTCAAGGGGCTGGCGGCGCCGTATACCGCACAGGCCGCCGCGCGGCTGCGGCCGGATGGCGGCGTCACGGACTGGAATTCGCCCGATTACTTTGGGTTTACCAGCCTGACGTTTTATCTGCCGCCCATTGCGGCCGGCGCGGCGCCCGGCGGATTGCAGGCCTCGGTCACCGGGACGCAGGCGGAGCTTTCCTGGTGGGGGTCGGCATACGCCACCAGTTACACGGTCCAGCGCTCGACGGTCAGCGGCGGGCCGTATGCGACCCTGGGCGTGGCGGGGCCCGACAACCTCTGTTACGTTGACGCCGGCCTGGTCCCGGGCACGACGTATTATTATGTCGTCTCGGCCAACAATCCCGGGGGCGCCGGCCCCGGCAGCGCGGAGCTGGCCGCGGCCGCCAACAACGGGTTGAACGGGCCGGATGAGCTGGTGTGCGGCGGGGTCATTGGCACGCCTGGATCGTATAATGGCAATGGGACCACCGGGGTGAACGTGTTCGACGGGTCACTGGACAATTTTTTTGACGGGCCCGATGCCAGCGGCGACTGGGCCGGGCTGGACCTGGGGGCGGGGGTGGGCGGGGTGGTGACGAATGTGGGGTATTGTCCGCGCAGCGGTTTTGCCAGCCGCATGTTGGGGGGCGTGTTTCAGGGGGCCAATGATCCCGGCTTCACGAATCCGGTGACGCTGCTGACGATCAGTGCCGCGCCGGCGGACGGGGTGCTGACCTCGACTCCGGTCAACAACAGCACCGCCTTCCGCTATTTGCGCTATCTGGGACCGGCGAACGGGCAGTGTGATGTGGGGGACGTGAGTTTTCAGGGGCTCACCACGGGATTGACGCCCCCCGCGAGTCCGGCGGGGCTGACCGCCCTGGCGGTGTCTCCGGCGGAGATTGACCTGTCCTGGACGCCCGTCGCCGAAGCCACCAGCTACAACCTCAAGCGGGCGACGAACCCCGCCGGACCTTATGTCATCCTGGAAAACGTGCCGGGGACCAACAACTGCGAGAACCTTCCGGGCACCAACTACAACGATGCCGGCCTGAGCAACGGCGCCACTTACTATTATGAGGTGAGCGCGCTGAATTTTGCCGGGGAAAGCGGCGGCGCCGGCGGCATTGGCGCGACGACGCCGTTTGCCCCGGTGAAACTCGCCGGCACGGTGATCGGAACGGTCGGATCGTGGGACAACCTGGGCAACACCATCACGAACGCCTTTGACGGGAATCCCGGCACGTTTTTTGACGGACCCGATGCCAGCGGGGACTGGGCGGGACTGGACTTGGGGACCAGCAAGGTGATCACGCAAATTGAGTATTACCCGCGGACCGGCTATGAATACCGGATGACCAACGGCGTGTTTCAGGCGGCCAATGTGTCCGGCTTCAGCAGCGGCGTGGTCACGCTGGGCACGGTCACGGCGACGCCGCCGGATGCCGATACGGTTCTGACCGTCACCAACCCCGGGGCCTGGCGTTACGTGCGCTATCTCGGGCCGGCCAATGGCGACTGCGATGTGGCTGAGCTGGCCTTCTACCAGGCGGCGCCCCCCACGGTGCCGGTGGGTCTGACGGCGAGCGCCGGGGATGCCCGGGCGGTCTTGAACTGGACCGCGGCCGGGGGGGCCGGGTAGTACCGGGTGAAGAGCGCCCTGGTCAGCGGCGGGCCTTACACCATCGTCGCCGCCGGGGTGGCCACCCCCGGATATACGAATACGGGCCTGGCCAACGGGACGGTTTATCATTATGTCGTGTCGGCGACGAACTCAACCGCCGAAAGCGCCGATTCGGCGGAGGTGAGCGTGCAGCCGGTGTCGCAGGTTTCCACGAGCCTCAGTTGCGTGGCCGGCCACGGGCGGCTGCAACTGGCGTGGCCGCCGGACCACACGGGCTGGCGTTTGCAAAGCCAGACGAACGCCCTCACCGCCGGCCTGGGCACGAACTGGGTGACGGTGGCCGGTTCGGCGGCGACGAATCAGGTGGCGCTGCCGCCGGAGGGCGCCAGCGGCAGCGTTTTCTTTCGCCTGGTTTATCCCTGAACCGGGGCTGTCAATTGTCCAGGGCATTGCGCAGGGTCTGGGCGAGGTAGGGGAAGGAACAGGGTTTTTGCAGGTAGTTGACGCCTTCGGTGAGTTCCACCTCCTTCTCGGTGAAGCTGGCGCCGTAACCGCTGGTGAAAATCACGCGCAAACCGGACTTGTCCTGTTTGAGCCGTTTCGCCAGTTCCGGGCCGGACAGGCTGTCGGGCATGACCATGTCGGTCAGGACGAGGCTGATGCGGTCGCGTTCGTCGCGCCAGATTTTCAGGGCGTCGGCGCCGGAAGCGGCGTCGAGGACGGTGTAGCCCTGGCGTTCGAGCAGTCGCTTGGTCAGGGTGCGCAGGGCCGGTTCATCCTCGACCAGCAGCAGCGTTTCGGTTCCGCCCGGGATTTCCGGGTTGCCGGAGTGGGTGTTTTGAGCCGCCAACTCCCCCTTGCGGGTGGGGAGGTGGATGCGAAAGGTGGTGCCTTTGCCCAATTCGCTGTGGAGATGGATCCAGCCATGATGCTGCCGCACGATGCCGTAAACGGTGGGGAGGCCCAGGCCGGTGCCCTTGCCCAGGGCTTTGGTGGTGAAAAAGGGCTCAAAGATGTGCGGCAGGATTTCCGGCGCGATGCCGGTCCCGGTGTCGGTCACGACCAGGCAGACGTAATCGCCGGGCGCGGCCTCGGGACTCAACGGCTGGGATTCCTCGTTGATGCTTTCTTCCAGGGTGCTGATGGTGAGGCGGCCGCCTTCGGGCATGGCGTCGCGCGCGTTGACGGCGAGGTTCATCAGCACCTGTTCGAGCATGCCGGCGTCGGCCAGAATGGGGGGCAGGTTGGAGTGATAGTTGACTTTGAGGGCAATGTCCTCGCCCAGGATGCGCTGGAGGATTTTGGACAGATTGCCGACGACCAGGTTTAAATCCAGGACCTGGAATTGCATGACCTGTTTGCGGCTGAAAGCGAGCAATTGGCGGGTCAGGTTGGCGGCGTTTTCGGCGGCCCGCGAGATTTGTTCGAGCGATTCCCTGATTTCCTTCGGCGTGTTTGTGTCGGCCAGCAGCAGGGTGGCGTACCCTTGAATGACCGCCAGGTTGTTGTTGAAGTCGTGGGCCACCCCGCCGGCGAGCTGCCCCACGGCCTCCATTTTTTGGGAGTGCCGGTACTGTTCCTCCAGTTTGCGGCGCTCGGTGATGTCGCGGAAGGTCCAGATTCTCCCGAAATGCCGGCCGGCCTTGTCCCGCACGGGCGAGTGATGGCGTTCCAAAACCGTGCCGCTTTCCATCTCGATCTCGGACTGGCCGATGTCGTCCGGATGCGACAGGATGTAATTGACCCGTTCGGTGAAGCGGCGGGGGTCCTTCATCTGGCTGGCGAGATGCTGGAGCATTTTGGAGTCGCCCATGTCGCTGATCACGTCGTCGGGGATTTTGAACATGCGCCGGAGCTGCGGGTTTTGGACGATCATTCTACCCCGGCTGTTGAGGACCAGGATGCCATCCAGGGAGGACTCCACGAGCGCTTCAAAAAACGCGGTGCGCCAGCGCAACTCCTCCTCCGCGCGCTCGTGTTCCAGGCTGGTGCGCGTTTCGTTCAGGGCGCGCGTGACGACCGGGCCGATGCGCGCGAGCCGGTTTTTGAGGACGTAGTCCGTCGCGCCGTTCCTGAGGCATTCCACCGCGCGTTCCTCGCCGATGGTTCCGGAGACAATGATGAACGGTATGCGGTGTCCGCTGTTCTGGAGCAGGGCCAGCGCCCGCGGGGTGGAGAACCGGGGGAGGGTGAAATCGGAAAAGATGAGGTCCAGATGCGGCCCCAGGCTGGCGCAATAGTCCGGTTCGGTCTCGACGCGTTTCCATTTCATGTCAAAGCCGGCGGCCTTGAGCTCGCTGGCCAGCAGCAGGGCGTCGTCTTCGGAATCCTCAATGATCAAACCGTTCAGGGAAGTGTTCATGCGTATCGTCTCAGATTTTGGGAGTTTGGTTGAGCAGCAGCCAGTACATGCCCAGTTCCGCCACGGCGGCGGCAAAGCGTTCGAAGTTGACGGGCTTGACGATGTAACTGTTGACCCCCAGGTGGTAGCTTTCGACCACGTCCCGCTGTTCTTTGGAGGAGGTCAGCACCACCACGGGGACGTGCATCGTGACCGGGTGGCTTTTGAGCCGTCTCAAGACTTCCAAGCCGTCAATTTTGGGGAGCTTCAGGTCCAGCAGGATCACCCGGGGCAGAATCTCAATTTTGCGTTCGGCGTAGGGCCCCTGGCAATAGATGAAATCCAGGGCTTCGGCGCCATCGCGGACCACCTGGATGCTGTTGGCCAGATTCGCCTTGCGCAGGGCGCGCAGGGTCATGTCCAGATCATCCTGGTTGTCCTCCACGAGCAGGATTTCAAGGTCTTTGGGTTCGTTCATGGGATTTCCTCTCCGATGGTGAAATAAAACGTGGCGCCGCGGCCCAATTCCGCGCTGGCCCACACGCGGCCGCCATGGCGGTGGACGATGCGCTGCACAATCGCCAGCCCGACGCCGGTGCCTTCAAATTCATCCGCGCGGTGCAGGCGCTGGAACACGCCAAACAGTTTGCTGGCGTATTGCATGTCGAAGCCCACGCCGTTGTCGCGCACAAAGTAAACGTCCGCGCCCTTTTCGTGCGTGCTGCCGACCTCGACCAGGGCCGGCTCCCGGTCGCGCGAATATTTGACGGCGTTGGAGAGCAGGTTGAGGCACGCTTGTTTCAAGAGGGCCGGGTCGCCCTGGCAGGCGGGCAGGGTGCTGACGCGCAACTGAATCTGGCGTCCGTTCGACTGCGGGTTTAATTCCGCGATCGCCTCGTTCATCACCCGGGTCATGTCCACCGGCCGGCGGTTCACGGGCTGCCGGCTCAGGCGCGCAAAGGCGAGCAGGTCGTCAATCAATTCGCCCATGCGCTGGCCGCCGTTGCGGACGCGTTCCAAAAACCCGCGCGCTTCGGGGGGCAACTGGGGGCCGAAATCCTCCAGCACGATGCCGGCGAAACCGTTGATGGCGCGCAGGGGGGCGCGCAGGTCGTGCGAAATGGAATAGGAAAAGGCCTCGAGCTCGCGGTTGGCGGCCTCCAGTTCGGCGGTGCGGCGGGCCACGCGCCCCTCCAGTTCGGTGTTCAACTGCTGGATTTCCGCCTCCACGCGCTTGCGTTCGGTGATGTCGGTGCGCACGGCGATGTACTGGCGCGGCCGGCCGTCGTCGTTGAGGAACGGCACGATGGTGGTGTCCACCCAGTAAAAGGAACGGTCTTTGGCCTGGTTCTTGATTTCGCCGTGCCAGATTTTCCCGTGGGTGATCGTTGTCCACAGGTCGCGGATGAATTCCTTGGGATGATGGCCGGAGTTGATGAGGCGGTGGTCCTGGCCGAGCAATTCCTCCCGCGCGTATTGGGAAATGGTGCAGAACTTGTCGTTGACGTAGGTGATTTTCCCCTGCGGATCGGTGGTCGCCACGATTGCATGTTCATCCAGCGCGGTTTTCAGATCGCCGATTTCCCTCAGCAGGGCCTTGAATTGTTCTTCCGCGCGCCTGCGTTCCGTGATGTCGCGCGCCAGTTTCGACGCGCCCACGATCCGCCCGCTTTGATCCCGGATGGGGGACGTGGTGAGGGACACGCAAATCAGCCGTCCGTCCTTGGTCCGGCGCACCGTCTCCAAGTGCTGCACGCTTTCCCCGCGGCCGATTTTCTCCAGAATCTCATGCTCCTCCGGGTGGCGTTCGGGAGGAATCAGGCGTAAAATCGAGCTGCCCACCATTTCACTGGCGGAATAGCCAAAGATTTTTTCCGCGCCCTTGTTCCAACTGGTGACGACGCCCTGCAAGTTCTTGCCAATAATGGCGTCGTCCGAGGATTCGACAATCGCCGCCAGTTGCAACGACGCCATTTCCGCCGGCCGGCCGGCGTGGGGTTTGGGTTTAAGTTTTTTGGTCATCAAAACCGGTCCGCGGTTCGCACCCCGGTGCGGCCTTCCCGCAGCGCGTCCGCTTCGCGCCGCGCCGCCGTTTTTTCCAAACGATCACCCGCCGCCGGCGGCGGGGGCTTTCAACAGCGCCCATTGCAAATTCAGTTGCGGCGTCACCTGGCTTAAATTGGTTAGTTCCACCGGCTTGACGATGCAGGCGTCGGCCCCCATTTGTTTGCTCGCCAGAATCTCGCTCTTGTCGCGGGAGGCGGTCAGCACCACCACCAGAATGGAGCGCGTCTGCGGGTTCGCCTTGATCTGGCGCAGCACTTCCAGTCCGCTGACCTTGGGGAGGTGCAAATCCAAAAGAATCAGGTGTGGCAGGCGGGCGGGTTGACGGCGGGCGTGCGCGCCCCGGCAAAACAGATAATCCAGCGCCTCGGCGCCGTCGCGCGCAATCTGCATGCGGTTGGGAAACATCACCCGGCGCAGCGCATGCGTCGTCAGCGCCACATCGTCCGGGCTGTCCTCCACATAAAGAATGTCCACCAGGTCGCCGGGCGGGCCGCCCGGGGGGGGCGTGTCCCGCGCACCGGATTCAATGTGTGAGAACAGGCTGCCAATGGAGGTTTCCAGGGCGATGGACAGCTTGCTGATGTTTTCCAGCGACACGTTGCGCATGCCCCGTTCAATGTCGGAAACGTAGGTCCGGTGCAGCCCCGAGCGTTCCGCCAGCTCTTCCTGCGAGATCCCGATGCGGTTTCGCCATTCCCTGATCACCGAGCCCAAATCAGATTTTACACCGTTGTTTTTCACAGACGAACTCACAGCGAATTAAATCACAAGCCGCCCGACCCCACTACAGACTATAAGTTACAAAATCATTTATGCAAATAACTTTTTTTAGAGAGGCTTATTGCAAGAGCATAACGAAAGAGTGCGCCATTTCCGGCCGGAGGCCGTTTTTTTCGCGCCGCAGACTTCCCAGTCTGCCGTATCGCGGGTTTCCCAACCCGCAGACCGTTCGCCAACCTGGCGCGCCCGGCCGGCAGACAGGCCCGCCGATTGGAAAATCGGCGGGTCTGCCGCCTGGTAAAACCTGCGGTATGCCTGCGGCAGATGCCTGTCAGGTGCAGGACTTCAGGCCGGCGGCCATTTTGGAGTGCGGCGACGGGTCGCCGCTTTTGGACGAGACGACATGTCGTCGAGTCCAAGAATGCCCCGGGCGAATCCTGACACCGCCCCCGATGGTCAGCGGGTCGGAGCGCGGCATTCATGCCGCCTCCACGTCCAGAAGTCCGCCAGCCAATCGAACCGCCAAGGCACCTTCGTACCCTGAAACGGTTTGAAGGCCGCGTCCCGGGGGCAGGGTCAGGAATTGCCCCGAATTGCGGGATGCCGTGCCGGGGCGGCGCGCTTTGTGCGGTGACGGGGGCGCCGCGCGGGCCGGTCAGGGGGCGCGGTTGGAGAGTCTGGCCCACAGTTGGCAAACCGCCAGCACGCCCAGGGCAAATGCCCCGGCAATGAACGCCCACAGACCGAGCTGTCCCCAATTCACCCGGCCTGCCTTCCGCCGCCCCCCGGTCTCGCCAATCCGGGAGCCTTCCCCGGGGCCGGCCGGGATTTGGGCGGGCCCCGGACCGGGTTTGTTTGGATTTTGCTTTGTCATGATCACCCCGGTTTTCCCGAAAATCAGTCGTGGCGGCGGGCCGGCGGCGGATCGTCCGCCGCGATGCCGCCGGGCGGCCGCCCGGTTTGCCAGCCGCCGCCGAGCACGGCGTAAAGATTCACCTGGTTGGCCAGTTTGGCGAGCTGGAGCGAGATCAATCCCCGCTGCGCCGCATAAAGACTTCGCTGCGAATCGAGCACCGTCAGGTAACTGTCAATGCCCCGGTTGTAACGGGAAACGGACAGCCGATACGCTTCCGCCGCCGCGTTGACCTCGGATTGCTGCGCCGCCACCTGCAGGTTCACCGTCCCATGAGCCGCCAGGGCGTCCGCCACCTCCTTAAAGGCGCCCTGGATCGCCTGCTGGTATTGCTCCAGGGCGATTTCCCGCTGCACCTTGACGGCCTGGTATGCGTACCAGGTGCGCGCATCAAAGACCGGCAGCACAATCTGCGGTCCGTAGCTCCAACTGCTGGAACCGGATTTGAAGAGTCCGGAGAGGTCGCTGCTGGCCGTGCCAATGGCGGCCGTCAGTGAAATGCGGGGAAAGAAATCCGCGCGCGCGGCGCCGATGTTGGCGTTGGCGGCTTTGAGCTGGTGTTCCGCCTGCAGCACATCCGGCCGCCGCAGGAGCACTTCCGAGGACAGGCCGGGACTCACCTCCGCAGGAGGAGTGACGCCCGCCAATCCGGCCGGCAGCAGTTCGCCCGGCGCCGGTGAGCCCAGGAGCAGATTCAGGGCGTTTTCATCCTGCGCCACCGACTGCGTGTAACTTGCCGCCTCCCCCCGGGCGGCATCCACCTGCATTTCCACCTGATCCAGATCCAATGCCGAGACCAGCCCGTGACGATGGCGCTGTTGGATCATGTCGTAAGTGCTCCGCTGGGACTCCAGCGTCACTTCCGCCAGCGTGAGATGGTCCCGATCCGCGGCCAGGGTCAGATAGGCCTCGGCCACGGAGGACACCAGCAGGAGCTGTGCGCCGCGCCGGCCCTGTTCGGTGGCCAGAAAATTCTCCAGCGCCTCGTTTTTCAGGCTGCGGATTCGGCCAAAAAAGTCAACTTCCCAGGACGCCACCCCCGCATTGACCCCGTAATCCGATTCGATGAGACCGGGCGCGCTCTGGCTTTCCCCGGTGTACAGGAGGTCAGCGGGAACCCGTTGCCGGGTTCCGCTGGCGGTCGCGTCCAGGGTGGGCGACAGTTCGGCCCTTTGAATGCCATACTCCGCCCGCGCCGCTTTCACATTCAACACGGCGATGCGCAGGCTGCGGTTGTTCGTCAACGCCGCGCTGATGACTCGTTGCAGCTTCACGTCCGTGAAGAACTCCCGCCAGTTCAGGTCCGGCGCGGTTGGGGCGTTGCCGGCCGTTTGCTGGTTCGTGTAAGCCGCGCCACCGGGCCATTCGGCGGGCACCGGGGCGGCCGGGCGCTCATATTTCGGGGCCATGGTGCAACCCGCCGGGATCAGGGCCAATCCCGCCAGCCAAGGCAACAGATGCTTGTTCATATTATTGATTCCCGGTGGAATTTGAATCAAGGCTCCGGGCGGGGGGGTGCGGCGGGCGTTTGCCCAGGGCCTTATGGATCAACACATAGAACAGCGGGGCAAACAGGGTGACCAGGAAAGTGGAGGTGACCACGCCGCCAAGGAGGGCGGTGCCGATGGCTTTTTGAGCGCCTGAGCCGGCGCCGTTGGCCAGCGCGAGGGGGAGGACGCCGAAGCCGAAGGCCAGGGAGGTCATGATGATGGGGCGCAATCTCAGTTTCGACGCTTCGAGGGTCGCCTCGATCAGTCCCATGCCTCCATCCACCCTGGCCTTGGCAAACTGGACGATGAGGATGGCGTTTTTGGTTGTCAGACCAAGGGTGGTGAGGAGGCCGATCTGGAAATAGATGTCATTGGGCAAACCGCGGAGCGAGGTGCCGATGATGCCGCCGATGGCGCCGAGGGGAAGGGCCAGGAGGATGGAAATGGGGATTGGCCAGCTTTCGTAGAGGGCGGCCAGGCAGCGGAAGATGACCAGGATGGAAAAGGCGAGAATGGGGGCCGTTTGGGAACCGGCCTGGCGTTCCTGGTAGGAAAGGCCGTTCCAGTCAAAGCCGACGCCCTTGGGCAACTTTTGGACGAAACCTTCCATGGCTTGCATGGCCTCGCCGGAACTTTTGCCCGGCGCGGACTCGCCCAAAATGTTGATGGATGAGAAGCCGTTGAAGCGCTCCAGCCGCGGAGAGCCGGAAGTCCAGTGTCCGGACGCAAAGGAAGAAAAGGGGACCATTTTGCCCGTGTTGTTGCGCACATAGAGTTTCTCCAGGTCTTTGGGCAACATGCGGAAGGGGGCGTCGGCTTGGGCAAACACCCTCTTGACACGGCCGCCCTGGATGAAGTCATTGACGTAGGCGCTGCCGAAAGCCGTCGAGATGGTGTCGTGAATGGAGGTGATGGGCACTCCCAACGCGCCGGCTTTTTCCCAATCCACGTCCACCCGGTATTCCGGCACATCTTCAAAACCATTGGGACGGACCTTGGCCAGGGCGGGGTCTTGAGCCGCCATGCCGAGGAGCTGGTTGCGGGCGGCGACTAGTTTGGCGTGGCCGAGGCCGCCGCGATCCAGCAATTGAAAATCAAACCCCTTGGACATGCCCAGTTCCACGACCGCCGGCGGCGCGAAGGCAAACACCATGGCGTTGCGGATTTTGGAAAATTCGGCCATGGCTCTTCCGGCCAGCGGGGTGACTTTCAAATCGGCGCGGTCGCGAAGTTTCCAATCCTTGAGTTTGATGAAGGCCAGGCCGGCGTTCTGTCCCTGGCCGGAGAAGTTCATGCCGGAGATGGCCATGCTGGATTCGACAGCGTCCTTCTCACGGTCCAGAAAATAGTTATTGACTTGATTCATGACCTCTTTGGTCTGCTCCAGCGTGGAGTTGGCGGGGAGCATGGCCTGGACCAACAGGATGCCTTGATCTTCGTCGGGGAGGTAGGCGGTGGGCATCCGCTTGAATAGGAATCCCATTGCCACGACGATCAGCAGAAAAATAAAAACGTAGCGGATTGTTTTTGAAAGGGACCGGCCCACCAGTTGCAGGTACAGGTTTCGAGTCTTGAAGAAGGCGCGGTCGAACCCAAGAAAGAACGGCCGGAGAAACCAGACACCGCCTTCGGCCGCTTCGTGCCCCTTGGCGACGGGCTTGAGAAACGTGGCGCACAGGACCGGGGTCAAGACCAAAGCCACGACGACCGAAAGGAGCAT
>CAZUBG010000112.1:0-17072 GCA_964618545.1 uncultured Bifidobacteriaceae bacterium
GCTTCCGCCACCGACTCCGACGTTTCCCCCCGATCCCCGCGATTCATCACATGATAGATCGCTCCGGGATATTCCAATCGCAGCTTGCGCGCCATGGTCAAAACCTATCACCAGCCGCAAATATGCCAATCTCCAGAACCGACCCCTTTACGACCCCTTTACGCCCTCACCCCGGCCCTGTCCCCCGGGAGAGGGAGAATGATCGGCCGGCTCACAGAATGGCAACGATTCCGGTGATCGGATGGGTTGAACGCGATGAAGATGACTAAAAAAGGCGGGTCAAATCCCAGTGGCATTGGGTTGGAAAACGTCGGGGGCGGGCACGGGGAGGCAAGGCGATGCCGCTCCCATCCTCCCTGGCGGACGGTGTTTCATGGGAGTTCTTATTTCAAACCGTAACCGAAGGGAAACAAAGGCTTTTCCGAAGGGTTGCCGGGGGCGGCAGAGGGGTTGCTTTGCGGCCAGGCACGAGGGAGTTTGCCGGTGAAATGGTAATCCCCAAACAAGACGTCAGTCAGGCCCAGGCCTTCGGTGCCGGGCAGCCAGGCGGCGACGAAGGCGTCGCTGTCGTCGAGGGCGGAATTCAGAATGAGCGGCCGGCCCGAATATAGAATGGTGATCACCGGCACCCCGGCCGTTCTGGCGGAGGCAATCAGGGCCGCATCCGCCGCCGGGAGGTTCAGATCGGCGCGGTCCCCCTTCATTTCCGCGTAGGGGGGTTCCCCGACCACCACGAGGACGGCGCTGGCCGACTTCAAATCGTCGGGGCCGGCGGCCATCGTGACTTTGGTTTCCGGGGAGACGGTGCGGCGAAGGGCGGTCAGGAGAGTGGTGCCGCCGGGGGTGACCTGACCGCGCCGCCCCTGCCAGTCAATGGTCCAGCCGCCGCACTGAACGCCCAAATCATCGGCCGCCGCGCCCAGGACGACGAGATGTTTGATGTTTTTCGAGAGCGGCAACGCGTGGTTCTTGTTTTTGAGCAGCACGAGGGATTCCCGCACGCATTGGCGGGCAACGGCGCGATGCGCGGGCGAGCCAATGGCGTCGGTGAGCCGGGGATCGGTCGCGGTGCGGTCAAACAGGCCGAGTTGGAACTTGATCCGCAAAATGCGCCGGACGGCATCGTCAATGCGCGCGGGCGGAACCTTGTCTTGGGCGACCAATTGCTTCAAATCAGTGATGAATTCAACGTAATTGTTGGTGTGGCCGATTCCGTGGGGGATCATGACCATGTCCAGCCCGGCGTTGATGGATTGTTCGACGTCCGATTTGTAATCGGGTGAGATCTGGTCAATGGCCGCCCAGTCCGAGACGAGAAAGCCGCGAAAACCGAGTTCGTCTTTCAGCACGCCGGTGAGGAGATGCTTGTTGCCGTGCATTTTGACACCGTTCCAACTGCTGTAGGAAACCATGATGGAGCCGACGCCGGCCCGGATGGCGGCGCGGTAGGGCGGCAGGTAAAGCCGGCGCAGCGTGGCTTCGTCGCACACGGTGTCGCCCTGGTCAATGCCATGGGTGGTGCCGCCGTCGCCGATGAAATGTTTGGCACAGGCGAGCACGGAAGCGGGGTCGGCGGAGAGCCGGGCCCCCTGCAGTCCCTGGACGGCGGTGGCCCCGAGCTGGGTGACGAGCGCGGTGTGGTCGCCGTAACCCTCGTAGGTGCGGCCCCAGTGTTCGTCCTGGGGAACGGCGAGGCAGGGGGCGAAGGCCCAGCGGATGCCAGTGCCGGCGACCTCCTCGGCGGTGACGCGCTCGGCGCGCCGGATCAGACCCGGATGCCGGGTCGCGCCCAAACCGATCTGATGCGGGAAAATCACCGCGCCCTCGATGTTGTTGTGCCCATGGACGGCATCAATGCCGTAAATCAGGGGGATTTTCAGCCGGGTTTGCCGGGACTGCTCCTGAAAGCGGGTGACGAAATCGAGCCAGTCGCGCGCGGAGTTGCCGGCGGCGGGGTCGGAGTTGCCGCCGCTCAGAACGGACCCGAGAAAATATTTCCGGACGGCGGATGGCTCCCTTAGCGCGGCGGAATCCACCTGGACCATCTGGCCGATTTTCTCGTCGAGGGACATCCGGGCCAGCAGGTCATCCACCTGCCGGTCGTGGCCGGAAAACAAGGGCGCGCCGTGGGTCAGGGAGGCGGCCAGGAAGACAAAAATTCCGGCGGAAACGGACTTGGCTGTGTTCATGTTGCCGTCAAGTATATGACAGGTTGGGTGCAGGATGCCCGAAAATACTTGGGGGGGGCTGTAATTACATTTAGGGACATGACATCGCCGGCGGCTGGGTTAGCGTAAGGGCTGTACAACCAAACCAATGCCCACACGACCTGCCATCAGCCACCCGGGTCATGATCACCGAAAAGATTGCGGCTTCACGCTCATCGAATTGTTGGTGGTCATTGCGATCATTGCCATTCTGGCGGCCATGCTGCTGCCGGCCCTGGCGCGCGCCAAAATCGAGGCCCAAAAGACCTTTTGCATGAACAATCTGAAGCAAATTCAACTGGCCTGGGTGATGTATTGCGGCGACAACGGCGATGTCATTGTTCCAGTCAGCAACTATGGCGACAGCGGGGTGACGGATCCCCGGATCGCGCCGGGCGGCGACCAGGCGCAATGTTATCCGGGCAATGTCACCCTGTTGACGGCCACCAATGTGCTTTATGCCCGGCTCGGCCTTCTGCATCCCTATTTGAAATCGGACGTGATCTTCAAGTGTCCGGCGGATCCCAAAAAAGTGGACAACACGACCGCCACCACCCGCAGTTATTCCGTCAATGGCTGGATGAATCCCACCACCAGCACGCTGGACAGCGGCTACCTTCACCCCATCACCCTTGACCGGGTCTTCGTTAAACAAGCCGCCATTCTCCACACGTCCAATATTTACATTTTACTCGAAGAAAGCCCGGGCACAATCAATGACGACTGGTTTGTCGAAAATCCCGACACGCCCACTGAATGGACCGACATGCCGGCCGCCTACCACAACCGAAGCTGCTTTCTCCTGTTCGCCGACGGCCACGCGCAGAACCGGCGATGGACGGACAAGGAGGTGGTCAGCCAGGCGGGAAATTTTGCGCCCAGCGATCGCAGTTCGGATGACCTGGCCTGGCTGCTCAGCGCCACGACCTTTCCCCGTTAGGCGCCGGCTGAAGCGGGGATGAAGACGGAGGTGGGAGCACGATCTTCAGACAGGCTCGCAGGCCGCTTCAAGGTGCGAATGGAGATAAACGGTTCGGTTGGCCGGTGTGCTTTTGGACAAGGTGGCGGTGCAAACAAGGTCTGACAGGGCGGCAGCGTGACGCTGTGCGGAGGCACCCCCCGGCCTTGTAACGACATTTAGGGACATGACATTTTGGGGGATCAGGTTATCGTGGACAGCGTACTCAACCAAAACCAATGCGGCCGTCCATGGCCAGCGCGCGCCTTTATCGGTAATGAACCTGACTTGTTTCTGAAAACCTGACCTGAAACATCCTCTTCACCAAGCAAGCAAAAGACCAACTAAATGCTAAACTCATGAAAATACAAAACAACCTTATTCTGGCTGCGGCGGTTGGGTCCGTCTGGATGGCGGTCTGCCTGCCGGGCGTCCACGCCCAAACGATCGGGGTCCAATTCGTGAATGGCGGCAGCGGCATTAACACGGGCGCGGCGGATGCCCTGCCTCCGGGCACCACGGCGGGGGTTTCTCCCTATGCGCAGGCGAATTGGAATAATTTGGGACAATATGGCGGCGGGGTCACCCTCAATGACAGCACGGGTGCGGCGACCGCGCTGTCCATCAATTGGGATTCCGGCGGGACCAGCACGACGGGAGCCTCGGGATTGGGCACGGGCGACGGGGACTTGATGGATGGGTTCATTTACACCTGGCAGACCGGGGCGACCACCCCCCTGGCCGATTCGGTCTATGGTTCCGCCTATGTGGACAAACCGCTCATTTACCTGGGCGGCCTCCAGGCCTGGACGACACAGAATGGCGCGTCCGGCTACGTGGTGGTGCTTTACACCACCGGTTATACCTATTACGAAGAGACTGAATACTGGATCGGGTCGGCGACCGGCAATCCGCTGGCTGACACCATGGTGACCGGCGCTGATCTGACGGCCCATTTGTTCAACGGGGACAGCGCCAGCTTTTCCGGCACCTATGTCCCGATCAGCGCCACCGCCACGAACACCGCCAATGAGGCTTACGGCGCGAATTATGCGGTTTTCACGGGCCTGACCAACGACGCCATTTTGATTCGCTGCCACGATGTCAATGATGGTTACAGTTATGGGGCGGGCGTCAACGGCTTTCAAATCATTCCGATTTATGCGAGCACGTTGATTGCCCCCGCCCCCACCTTCAGTCCGTCGGCCACGGTCTATGCGGATTCGCCGGTGGTGTTGAACGAAGCGGCCACCGGGGGCGGCGTGCTGAAATACCAGTGGCAGACGGACGGCGGCAGTGGCGGCAGCCTCACGAATATTCCCGGCGCCACCTCGACCAACCTGCTGGTCACCCCGCCGGACATCGGCTCCGGCTACACCATCAATTATGACGTGGTGGTCGCCAACGCCTCCGGTTCCGTGACCAGCGCGGTGGCGGCCCTGACGGTCAACGCGGCCACGGCCCCGTTCATCGTCACGGATATTTCCCCCAGTCTGAACCTGGTTGCCTTTGCGGGCGGGACGGCGAGTTTTAGCGCCTCCTTTAACGGCACCGAGCCAATAGCGTACAACTGGCAGTCGAATTCGGTCAATCTCCTGAACGCCACCAACCCGACGCTGACGCTGGCGAACCTGCAATTGTCCGAGTCCGCCACCTATCAGCTTGACGCGACCAATGCCATTGGGACCAACAGCAGTTCGGCGGCCACACTGACGGTTCTGCCCGACCCGGCGGCTCCGGCGGCCAGCCAGAAATACGCCTATATGGTTTTGACCAACCACCCGTGGGCCTACTGGCGCTTGAATGAAACGAACGACCCCACCGACACTGGCGGCGTGACCAATTACATGGCTTATGATTATTCCGGCCACGGTTTCGATCCGATCTATGGGGAGGCGGTGACGGTGAACAACACCGGTCCGCAGCCTCCGTCATTTCCGGGCTTTGCCGCGAGTGAAATTGCGGCGGGAACCGCGTTCACGACCGGGGGATACCTGACCGCGCCGGCCTTGAACCTGGCGGGCAACACGAATGTGACCTTCATGGTCTGGATCAACCCCAACTCGGCGCAATTGGCCAACGTGGGATTGCTGTTCAATCGCGGCGGGCCCGACAGTGCCTGCGGTTTTGGCTACGGCGGGACCCCCGACCATTTGGGCTACACTTGGGACAACAACTCGGCCGCCAGTTCAGGCTGGGATTCCGGGCTGGCGGTGGCGGATGGTCAATGGAATTTTGTGGCTTATGTCATTTCGCCCACGAATGCCACCGTGTATCTGGGCAATTTGAACGGGGGAACCACGAATTTCTTCCAAGCCAGCAATGCGGGGGCCAACACCAGTGAGACCTTCAACGGCGGCACCGTCCTGCTGGGGAGTGACGCCAACAACCTCGACCGCACCTTTAACGGCTTGATCGCCGAAGCGGCCCTGTTCACCAATGCGCTGACCACCGCCCAGGTGCAGCGGTATTTCCTGGCGGGCATCGGCGCGCAAGCCCTGGTGCCGACGGTCACCGCCGCCACCGCCTCCCCCTCGGCCAATGTCTATTCCGGCCAGAACGTGCTTCTGAATGCCACCGCTTCCGGCACGGCGCCGCTGGCCATGCAATGGCAGGCCGGGCCGGATGGCAGCACTTGGACGAACCTTCCGGGGGCGACGGCATCCACGGTACTGGTGAATCCGTTGCTCGTGGGGACGGTCTATTATCAGTTGCTGGTCTCAAACCAGGCGGGCACCACCGCAAGCGCCTCCGTGGCGGTGACGTATAATGCGCTGCCGGCCGCCCCGGCCGGGTTGTGGACGGCGAATTTCCAAATCACCAACAATATTGTCAATTACAGCGCGGGTTCCAGCGGAACCGGACGCTATGTTGGACGCGGGATTTTGGGGAATGGAACCTACTGGAACGTCATTCCTGACGTGATGACCGCCCTCTATGAAGCCGCCAATCTGGCCAGTGTTTCCGACCTGCAGGACGATGGCGCCACCCATACGGGCGTTTATTGTGACATCTATGAAGCCGCCGGTTATTCCAGCAGCACGGTTCCGCTGGCCAATGCCAGTGACATTGGCAACGTGCTGGACCAATATGCCACAATCTACTCCAGCCCGGGTGCGCTCCAATTCAAGGGCGTTCCGGATGGCACCTATAATCTGGCCATTTATGAATCTGACGGCACTTTTGGCGATCGCGGCTCCACGTTTGTGGTCTATGATGCCGTCAATGGCAACCAGACCCTTGGGCTGGCCAACGCGACTCCTGAAACGGCGCTCGCCCAGGGGAACAATGTCGCCCTGTTCACCAATGTCCATGTGGGCGGAGGAACCCTCGTGGTGGACGTTGACCCGACGGGGACAACCGTTTCCAATCCCTCCGGCGGCAATACGGAAGCAGACATCAATGCCGCCCAGCTTCAGCTCATCAGCTATGACAGCCCGGCGCCGAGCATTATGCTGAACAGCGCGTTCACCGCCACCAATTCCACCCTGACCGTAACCTGGCCGGAGGGCATTCTGCAAACGGCGACGAACCTGCTGGGGCCGTGGACTCCAGTTTATGCGCCGTCACCGATTACGATAACGACGACGAACGCGGTGCGGTTCTTCCGCGCGCAAGTCCAGTGATCAGTCCCGCAATCAAAGTCTGAGCCTTGTCAATGGCCGGGGCCGGTTGCCCCGGCCATGTTATATTCCAGCATGAGACGATTTTGTCACGTCTGCGTCCTGGCCCTCCTGGGGATTCTTTTTCAGGCGGGCGGGCCGGTCCGGGGGCAGACCAATCTTTCGCTGTACACGGACCATCTGGTCAACGGCTTTCAGGATTGGAGCTGGGCGGCGCATAATCTGGCGAACCGGTCGCCGGTTTATGGCGGCTGGTCCAATTCCATCAGCGTCAGCGATGCGGCGTGGACGGGCGTGTCCTTTTACAATGCCGGCTTTAACCGTTATCAGGGGGGGATGGATGTTTCCGGTTACACCAATTTTTCCTTCTGGGCGAATGGCGGCGCGAGCGGGGGGCAGGTGCTGCAACTTTATGTGCAATCCGGGGCCGCCAGCGGCCCGGATTATGTGCTGCCGCCGTTTCCCACGAACGCCTGGACGCAGTATGTGGTGCCCTTGAGCGCCCTGGGGGTGGCGGGCGTGACCAATGTAAACCGGTTCAACCTGCAACTCACCCCGTTTGGGGCCAGCACACTGAACCCCTTTTACCTGGATGACCTGCAACTGACCACCAGCCCGGGGCCGGCGGTGGTGAAGGTGGCGCTCAACGCCGGCCAACCGCTGCGGACGGCGGATGCCCGCTGGTTTGGCGTGAACACCGCGGTGTGGGACGGGGATTTGGACACGCCGCCGACGGTGGGGTTGCTGCAGGAGGCGGGGACGACGCTGGTGCGTTTTCCCGGCGGTTCGCTGTCCGACCAATATGATTGGGCGACCGGAACGTCCCTCACCAACACTTGGGAGTGGGCGGCGTCCTTTGCCGATTTTGTCAATCTGGTCACGAAGGCCGGGGTGCAGGCGATCATCACCGTCAATTATGGCACGGGCACGCCCGCCGAAGCCGCGGCGTGGGTGGGCTGCGCCAATGTCACCAACCATCTGGGGGTGAAATACTGGGAAATCGGCAACGAAGTTTACGGCGCCTGGGAAACGGACTCGAACGCCCTCCCCCATGATCCCTACACCTATGCGGTGCGTGCGCAACAGTATCTCCAGCAGATGAAGGCCGCCGATCCGACGATCAAAATCGGGGTGGCGGCCGCCCCGGGCGAGGACAGTTATGTTAACTATACGACGCATCCGGCGACCAATTCCCTGACCGGCCGGGTGCATTACGGGTGGACGGCCGTGATGTTGAGCACCCTCAAGAGCCTGGGGGCGGCGCCGGATTTTCTCATTGACCATCATTACCCGGAGTTCAGCGCGGCAGACAGCCCCGCCGCCGCCGACTGTGACGCGCTGCTCCTGCAATCCAGCGCGGCCTGGGCCGGGGATGCGGCTGATTTGCGCGAGCAGATCAGCGCCTATTTTGGCGCGGGCGGGACCAACCTGGAAATTCTGGCCACGGAAAACAACAGCGACTCCGGCGCACAGGGCCGGCAATCCACCAGTCTGGTCAACGCCCTGTATTATGCCGACAGCCTGGGCCGGCTCATGCAAACGGAAATCAACGCCTGCCTTTGGTGGGATTTGCGGAACGGCAGCGACACGTCCGGCAGTTTTGACGCCACGCTCTACGGCTGGCGCACCAACGGCGACCTCGGGATGACCGGCGGCTCCACCAACCGCTATCCGCCGTTTTACGCGGCGAAGCTGATGCAGCATTTCGCGCAGGGCGGCGACACGATTCTGGCCGCCACGAGTGATTTTGCGCTGCTCGCGGCCCATGCCTCCCGTCACACCAACGGCAGCGTGAGCCTGCTGATCATCAACAAGGATCCGGACGCCGCCCAGACCGCGCAAATCTCCCTGACCGGGTTTGCGCCCGGCACCAACGCGACGGTTTATTCGTTCGGCATTCCGCAGGATGACGCGGCGCAAACCGGGATTGGTTCGCCGGATGTCTGGCAGACGAACCTGGTGGTGGCGGGCACCAACTTCAGCCACGCGTTTCCGCCTTATTCGCTGACGCTGTGGACGTTTCCCCCGGCCCCGCCGAAACTGCAGGCGCGGGCGTCGCCTGGCCAACAGGTGATTTTGCAGGTGCAGGGCCAGCCCAACGTGCGCTATGTGCTGCAAAGCAGCACCAATCTGTTGAGTGGCGCCTGGGTGGCCACCGCCACCAACACCCTGGCCGGAAGCACCTGGGACGTGACGAACCCCATCCCGGCCAGTCCGCCGGCCACCTTCTGGCGGACCGTCTGGCTCCCGTGAAGAGGGGAGGGGGTGCGACCGGAACCGGTCCTGGCTGGCGGGTCGCGGAGCGACGCTTGAAGCCGACCAGGAACACCGCATCCCGGCGGGAAAATCGGGGTTGTCTGGTGAGGCACGACCTCTCCTTTGAGGAAAGGCATGTGTTTGACGGGGAGTTTGCGGGGTAGTCACCGTCGCTCCGCGACCCTCCCACCTGCTTTGGGGGGCATTCGCCAATCCCAGGATGGAAGAACCCCGTTATCCTTAGTGCGTGGCGCCCATGGGGACGCGGGTGTATTTGGCGACGGCCTGGCCCCGGGAACGGACGTGCAGCTTCTCGTAGATGCGGCGGATGTAGGTGTTGACCGTCTGGACGCTGATCTTGAGCATCTCGGCGATTTCCTTGTAGAGATAGCCGCGGGCGAGCAGTTCCAGGACTTCGCGTTCGCGCGGGGAAAGCTCCACGGTGGCCCCGCCGGCATCCTGAGTTTCGCTGCGGTAGAAATTTTGGACTACCTTGCGCGCAATCTGGCTGCTCATGGGGGAACCACCGGCATGGACATCCTTCAGGGCTTCGAGAAGGTCCTGGCGCCGCATTTGTTTCAGGAGGTAACCGGAGGCGCCGGCCGAGAGAGCGTTGAAGATGTGGTTGGCATCCTCATAAACGGTGACCATCACGAACTGGGTGTCCGGGAGGCGCGGTTTCAGTTTGCGGACGCATTCAATGCCGTTCATGCCGGGCAGATTGATGTCGAAGAGAACGACGGAGGGCTTTTCCTGGGGCAGTCTGGCCAGCGCCGTCTCGGCGTCGTCAAACTCGCCGACGCAACGAAAGCCGGGGGCCGTGCGAATCCAGCCGGCGAGAATGTCCCGCGCCGGCACGTCGTCTTCCACAATGGCCACGGCAATGCACACCGGATTTTTTAGGCTGGACACACCCTAAGCTCGCGCAGGGTCACTGTCTTGTCACGCTAATTATGGACACGCTGGCGGCGGACGGGCGTGCCTTTTCCGGGACGAGGATGAAGAATTTGATTTCGGTGCCGGCCCCGGGAACGCTTTCCATTTCGCAGCGGCCGCCGGCTTTCTCCAAGCGCTGCCGCAGGTTCTGCAGGCCGTTGCCGCGTCCGGGGCGCGGGGAGATCCGGTTGGATTCAAACCCCCGGCCGTTGTCGCGCACGGTTAATTGGAACCCCTGCGGGTTGGTTGCCAGGATGACGGTGACTTCACTGGCTCCGGCATGTTTGACGATGTTGTGCAGGGTCTCCTTGAAGGCCAGGAAGATGTTGTGGCGGGTCTCGGCGGTGATGGGCCAGGGCGGGAGGTGCAGGGGCAGGTCCAGGCGGCAGCGGAGGTTGAGGGACATGAGGTATTCCTGCGCAAAGTTTCCCAGGTAACTTGCCAGGCTGTCGAGGGTGTCGTGCTGGGGATTGACGGCCCAGACGATTTCATCCATGGAGCGGGTTAGTTCGCGGGAAGTGTCGTAGATGCAGTCTAGCTGTGCGGCGGCCTGGGCGGGGTCGCCCAGGTTCCCGTGGGCGGACTGGCTGAGGAGGGAGATGCGCGTCAGGTTGGCCCCGAGGTGGTCGTGGATGTCCTTGGCGATGCGGGTGCGCTCGCGTTCGAGCGACTGCTGCCGCTCGACGCGTTCCAGCTTCAGGCGCATCCGGCGGCGGGAGACGGACCAAACCGTGCCGGCGACCAGCGCCAGGGCGGACAGGGTGGCGGCGGCATGAAACCACCACGTCTGCCAAAAGAGCGGCAGGATGATGAGCGGGAGGGTCGCGCCGGTGTCGTTCCAGACGCCGTCGCTATTACAGGCCCGGACATGAAACTGATAAGTGCCCGGCGGCAGGTAGTTGTATTCCGCCACGCGCCGGTTGTTGGCGGCGTCCACCCAGTCCTTTTCCCAGCCTTCCATCCGGTATTGGAACTGCATTTTCTCCGGGGCGATGAAACTCAGGCCGGTGTAGTGAAACTCAAACCGCTGCAATCCCGCCGGAATTTTCAAGGGCGGCCGGCCGTTGGCCGGCCGCGCCAGCGGGCGGCCGCCGGCCATGATTTGCTCGATCACGACGGGCGGCGCCAGCGGGTTGGCGGCCGCCTGGTGCGGATTCACCAGCGCCAGTCCCTTGCCGGTGGGAAAGCCGATCCGCCCGTCGGGCAACCGGCAGGCGGCCGGCTGCAAGCCGCCGGAACATTCCAGCGAAGCCAGGCCATCCCCCTCACTGTAGGACAAACAATGAATCCTCGCGGCCTGACCACCCGCACACTGGTTGAGCTCCGTTTTGGAGACCCGGAATATCCCGCCGTGCGAACTGATCCAGAAATTTCCCCGGTCGTCGTCCTCAATGTCACAAATGAAATTGTCCGCCAAACCCTCCGCCCGGGTGACCTTGGTGAAGCTCCCCTGTTGGCAACGGTTCAAGCCGCCGCCGTAAGTGCCGATCCACAGCGTCCCGTCCGCATCCAAATGCAGGCACTGGACGTAATCACTGGAAAGTCCGTCACTCTTGCGGAACTGTTGCAAGCGGCCCTGTTGCAGCCGGCCCAGGCCGCCGCCGAGCATGCCAAACCAGAGCGTGCCCTGCCGGTCCTGCACCATGGCGCGCACATCCGGCACCTTCAGCCCCTCCCCTTCACCAAACTCAGTCACGGTGCCATTCTCATAACGGATCAAACCGATGGCCGTTCCAATCCACGTCACCCCGCCGGGGGCCTGCAGCACGGCCGGGGTGGGAATCTTGACGTTTTCCAAACCCGGGGGCACGACGAAACGCCCGTCCTGCAGCACGAAGATGCCTCCGCCCCAGGTGCCGGCCCACAGCCGGCCCCGCGTGTCCTGGGTCACGGACCAGACAAACAGGTTGGAAAGCCCGGTGCTGCGGTCGTAATTCTTCCATTCCCCGTCCAGCAGCCGGTACAGACCGGCCCCTTCGGTTCCCATCCAGAGGGCGCCATCCCGCGTGACCGTGGCGGAGAGGGTCACACGCCCCTGCCAAAGGTCGGGCGGATACAGGGTTTCAACTTTGCCGGGACGCAGCGCCACAATCCCGCCGCTGCCGGCCCCCACCCACAGCGTGCCCTCGCGATCCTCACCCAGACAACGAATCCAATCATGCGGCAATCCATTCGTGTGGCTGAAGTGCCGGAGGTCCCGGTTCGGAAAAACGAGATAGAGCCCGCTGTCCACCGTTCCCAGCGCCAGGCAGCCGGAGGCGGTCTCAATCATCGTGGAAATGGTTGAACCGCAGGGGTTCGTGCCGCGATCCTCCACCCAGGCCCCGCCGCGCCGCTTCCGCACCCGGTTGTCGCTCACCACCCACAGGCCGCCGTCGTGGCTCGCGCCAATGCCCTGGATATAGCTGCCGGCGTCGTTGGTGCCGTTGGCGCCCATCAGGGAAACCAAATGGCCCTGCTCCAGCACCGCCAGTTTTCCCGCGCTGGCCACCCACAGTTTGCCCCGGAGGGTTTGCGCCATCTGCACCACGCCATCCTGATTGGGCAGGGCGCAACTGGCGCCATCGCGCGCCCGGACCAGGGTGCCCTCCTCATTCAGCCTCCACACCTCGCCCTCCCGGTCCTCCCCAATGGCGGAGATTTTCCGCCGGCTGCCGGTTTCATGGATTTCCCGCGCTTCAAATTTTCCATTGCGAAACACGGTCAGGTCGCCGCGCTCATGGCCGATCCACAACGCCCCCCGGTCGTCTTCAAACAGGCTGGTGATGCGGTCGCTCTGCAATTCGGGCGTGTTGGCCGTATTGAATACCGTAAAATTCACCCCGTCAAACCGGGCGAGGCCGCCGTAGGTGGCCAGCCAGAGGTAGCCATCGCGGGTTTGCACCACGGCGGTGACGGCATTGTCCGGCAGTCCCGCTTCCGTCCGCCACGTGCGGAAAAAATAATCGGCCGGCTCCGGGGCGGCCATCGCCGGCCGCCCGGCCGCCAGGCTGAGCGCCGCCACGATGAGGGCGGTTTGGAGGAGACCCGCCCACCGCCGGGGACGCGGCAAACCGCCGGCCGCAGATTTTCGCCAGGGTGGCCTCGGGGTGGACATGTCGGGATTCTAGCCGTGCGGACTTGCCGTGCAAGCCAAACTGGACGAAGCGACTGGAGCGCGGCGGCTTCCGCGCTGGTTTTTTGGCCTGAAAAGGATTGGCCGGCGCGGGGCCTTGCCCTACGATGATTCAAAAACATCGGGGGGCCGTTCCCTTGATGGAGACCGGTAAAGGGACTCGCCCCGGGCGGGGCGTCAGCCTTCGAAAACCGCCATGAACGTGCATCTCATCGCCATCACCGGGGGAAGCGGGTCGGGAAAAACCTGGCTGGTGAACAAATTAAAGCGCCGGTTGGGCCGCGAGGCCGGCCGGCTGTCATTGGATGATTTTTACCGCGACCTTTCGGATCTGCCCCCGGCCCGGCGCGCCCGCGTCAACTTCGACGATCCGGGAGCCATTGACTGGGATTTGTTTTTGGCCTGTCTCAAACAAATCCGGCGGGGTGAGACGACGCGGCTGCCGAGGTACGACTTCACCACCCACACCCGGCACCCCCGGCCCCGGGTCTGGCGGCCCAAACCCGTGGTTTTGATTGACGGACTCTGGCTCCTGCACCGGCCGGAACTGCGCCGGATTTATTGGCTGACGGTTTACCTGGATTGTCCGGAGCAGCTCCGCCTGACCCGTCGGCTGGCCCGCGACGTGGCGGAGCGCGGACGCAGCCGGGCCTCGGGCTGGCGGCAATGGCGGTCGCAGGTCAAGCCCATGCACGACCGGTGGGTGGCGCCGCAAGGCCAATGGGCGCAATTGAGGCTCACCCCGGAATCCTTCAATGATTCACTTGCCAGCCTCGGAAAAATCGTCAAGGAATTGGCAACCGCCCGTCCCGTCGGCGCCGGAAGGGATTCGCGCGCGTGATTTGCGCTGCATTTCACCGCCGGGTGGACTAGTCTTGAAAACCAGTTGACTTAGCACTATGAAAATCCAGCCTCAAGGAAACACGCTGTTGATCAGCGAACTGCCTGAATTAAACGCCGCCAACGCCGGGGGCATTCGCGATGCCGTGCGGGCGGCCTTGACGCCGCAATGTACGACGCTGGACATTGACTTGTCCGAAACCCACTTTCTGGACAGCAGCGGCCTGGGCGCCCTGATTGCCCTCCATAAGACGGTCGCCATCAGCCATGGAACGGTGCGGATCCTCCACCCCACGCCCACCGCCCGGCAAATTCTGGAACTCACCCGGTTGCACCGGGTGTTTGAAATCGTCAATCCCTGACCCGCCGCCCTTATGCGCACCGAAAAACACGGGGAAACACTGTTGCTCACGGACATCCCCACCCTGACCTCGGACAACAGCCGGGTCTTCAAGGAATATTTTCACAGCGCCCTGGGCCCGGAACACAACATCGTGGAAGTGGATCTGGCCACGGCGCGCAGCGTGGACAGCAACGGTCTGGGCGCGCTCATCGCAATCCACAAGGCGCTCAGCCCGCGCGGGGGCCGCGTGCGCCTGCTGAATCCACCGCCCTTGATCGCGGAAATGTTCCACCTTTTGGAATTGGACAAAATTTTTGAAATCATCCACCGCTGATCGTGATGGAACCGCAAAATCAACTGGCGCGGTGTTTTTCCCTTGAAATCGTGTGCGAACTGAGCGCGATCCGGGAGGCGTGCCAGCGGAGCCGGGCGGCCCTGGCGGCGGCCGGACTCACGGAGGAGGAACTGGGGCATTGGGAGCTGATGCTGGCCGAGGCGGGCAACAATGCGGTGAGATATGCCCGGCCGGGCGAAAAAACAACCCCCGTCCGGTTTGAGATCTCCGTCAACGACCAATGGGTGGAGGCCCGGGTGGTGGACCACACCCCCGGATTCGACCTGCCCGACGAAGTGGAATTACCGCCGCCTGACAGCGAGAATGGACGCGGGCTTTACCTGATCAAAGCGCTCAGCGACCGGGCGTCATATTTTCGCGGACGCCGCGAGAACCATCTGCTGCTGAAGAAGAGACGAATGCCGCCGGGAACCAATCCGACCGTTGGGCCGGAAATTGCGGACGCCAGTCTTCCGAAAAAATTCGCCGAGGCGCAAACCACGCTGGATTTGATGACCGAGGAACTCGCCTCGGCCTATGAAAGCCTCTCCACCATTTTTCGTTTCAGCGCGGAACTCGCCGAGCAATCCCAGCCGGAGGAATTTGCCCGCAAATGGCTCGGGGAGGTGGGCAAGATCGCGGCGGCGGACTGGTTTATTCTGCGGTTGACGGAGGAGGGACAGGGGTTGAAACTGGTGGCCAGTTCCCCGGCGGTGGGTTTGCGGCAAACGCTGTCGCTGGGAAACGCCGGGGTCGGTGAGGCGTCGGTGGAATTGCGCGCCGCCAATTTCCAGATGGACGTGTGGTTTGACTCCGCCCATCCGATCGCGGAACTGGATCCTTTGTTCAAACTGGCGGGGCCGGGCACGGGCTTTTCACATCCGATGGTCATCAATAACCGGCTGTTGGGGGTGTTGAGCATGGGGCGCCACCAAACGGATGAGAGCTTTCAGGCCGGCCAGGTGAGCATCATTCAGACGTTTGCGGATTTTTTAGGCATCCAAATCCGCAACACCCAGTTTCAGCAACAACAATTGCAAAGCCGCCTGACCGCGCGCGAACTTGAAATCGCGGCGGAAATTCAACGCTCGCTCCTGCCCAAAAAACTGCCGGCCATCCCCGGCTTCCAACTGGTCGGCCATTATCTGAGCGCCCGGCAGGTGGGTGGTGATTTTTACGATGCGTTTGTCACGCGCGAAGGCGGTTTGCTGCTGGCCATTGCGGATGTCATGGGGAAGGGGGTTCCCGCCGCCATGTTCGCCGCCATTTTCCGCAGCCAGCTCCGCGCCGGTGCCGAACGGGCGGCCAACCCGGGCGCCCTGCTGGCCTGGCTGAACCGATCCCTTTACGCCGATCTGGACCAAGTCGAAATGTTCATCACCGCCCAGTTGGTTTACTTCAAGCCGGGGGAACGCTCCATCCAACTGGCTTCGGCCGGTCATCCTCCCCTGCTGCTGGCGGACGGTGACGGCCGGGTGCAGGCGGTGGAAGATTCCGGGATGCCATTGGGGATCATGCCCGACACCGTTTATACCGAATGTGCGGTCGCCCTGCCGCGCGGGGTGAATTTACTGCTGTTTACGGACGGCCTGACCGAGGCGCGGGATCGCGAAGGGAACCTGCTCTGGGTGGGTCCGCTGGAAAAATGTCTGGCCCGCGCCGCCAAAAACGGGCAGTCGGTGGAACAAACCAAGGCGGAATTGATTGCCCTTGTGGCGGCCCACCAGGACGGGGTGGCCCCGGGCGATGACCAGACGTTTTTGCTGCTGGCCGAAAACCGGACGGATCAGGGAAGGACCTAACCAAACATGACGACCAAAGTTCTGATTGTGGACGACGAACCGCACATGTTGCGGGTCACGGAATTAAGCATTAAACGCGGCGGGTACGACATTGTCATCGGCCGCAATGGCCGCGAGGCCGTGGATCTGGCCATCCGGGAAAAACCCGGTTTGATTGTCATGGATGTCTCCATGCCCGAAATGGACGGGCTGACCGCCCTGCAACACCTGAAGTCCATCCGGGAAACGGAGTCCATTCCCGTGATCATGCTGACGGTGCGCGGACAGGCGATGACCCGCCTTCAGGCTGAGTTGTCCGGGGCGGCGGTCTACCTGACCAAGCCCTTCAGTCCGTCCCAATTACTGGCGGAGGTGCGGCGTTTGCTGGAACCCCCGCCCGTGAGGGAATAAATCCATGGGCGAACTGCGGGGTCTTGTTCTCGACACACGGTTGGAAAACATTCCCGGCGGGGTCAACCAATCACAGCCGATTTTTATGGTGGGCATCGGGCCGGCGTTTGCGTGCGGGAGCCTGGTGCCGGCATGCCGGCGGCAAAGGGGCGGGCAATTTGGCTGGAGCGGTGCGAGCCTTTGCCGGCCGCACCCGGGGACCCGGGGGAGGGAGGTCTTTTCCATCAATCGGGTTGGCCAAGCGGTCCGCCATCCCGGGGTCCTCAAA
>CAZUBG010000113.1:0-17058 GCA_964618545.1 uncultured Bifidobacteriaceae bacterium
CACGCCGTCCTCGGCATGCCCCGGGGTGTCCCGGTGGGTGATGCGCAGGCCGCCCGTCCGGTGAACTCTCCGTCACTAATTTAAGCAAATATAATAAAGCATATAAACAAGCGAAAACTTTTTAAAAAATGAAATAACTATTGACTTGGTCGTTATTCGGTTTAAGATAAGCTCAAATACGACCGATATGGTCGCATATTAAAACGGTGCCGACCGGTTTCCACTGGAGGTGAAACATGAACCCTGAAGACGTGAACCATTATGAAAAAAATTATGGGAGCGCCGGTCGGCGCCAGTCAAACTTGGACGGAAAAGCCCGCTTTTCCCCAGAAAACCTCCACCCCGGCGATCTCTCCGCCGGTTAACCCGCCCTTGGGACGTGCCCAGGGCTTCACCCTCATTGAACTGCTGGTGGTCATCGCCGTCATTGCCATCTTGGCCTCGTTGCTGTTGCCGGCCCTGGCCCAGGCCAAGCAACGTGCCCGGACCATCAGCTGCATCTCCAATCTGCGCCAGTGGGGGGTGACCTGGAACCTCTATACCATGGATTTTGGCGGCCATTTCACCACCGGCACCGACCCGTCGGCGCAGGGCCAGGCGCGCGGGGAATGGTACATGGTGCTGCGCAATTACTCCCAGAACCAGAAAGTCCCGCTGGTGACCTGCCCGGTGGCGGTCAATGTGCTGTCGAACAATGCCGGGGCCATCACCTATGGGAGCAGCACGACGGCTTATGTGGAAGTGGATGGCACGCCGGGCAGCTACGGCTTGAACCTGTGGGTTTATTATACGCAGGCGGACATCCAGGGCCGCCCTGGCACCAACGACTGGGGCTCCATCAGCGCCGTCGGCGGGTATAATTCGGCCAACATCCCCCTGATGCTGGATTCCCGCTGGCGCGGCGGCGGACCTGATTACGCCTCGGTGGTCCAGTGGCAGGCCTCCGACCAGCCGGACGCCTATTCAGTGTCATCCGGCACGGGCGACGGCTCCGCCAGCGCCGCCCCCAACGGCTTTGCCGAGTATGAAATGGAGCATTTCGCCTTCATCAACCGGCACGGCAAGCGCGAAAACAGCCTGTTCATTGACGGCTCCGCCCACGGGCTGAAAGTCAAGGAGCTCTGGGGGCTGCAATGGAGCCGCGCCTGGGATGTCAACGAGTGGACCACCAAGGAGTTTCCCGCCTGGGTGAACGCCGAATAAGCAACGCCCGCCGGCCCGTCCAAAATTTTTTAAAGTGCATATAAATTAATAAGATATAAAAATTAATAAGATATAAAATCTCCGCCGGTCCCTTCAACCCGGCCCTCTCATGCCATGAAAATAATCCAAACGATCCGGCTCGATTACCTCCTCAAACTCACCCTAGCCCTCGCCGTGCTCGCCGTCCCCGCCCGGCCGCTCCGCGCCGGCTCGATTGAACGGCTGATTTACTACGATGCCGCCGGGACGGTCAGCAATTTTCTCGCCCAGCCGACCTTTCCCAACGATCCGTCCTTTTATGAGTTTGACGATGATTTCAACCCGCCCGTGTCTGGCTTTCAAAGCAAGGGCGACAGCCAGTACTATCCCGAACTCTTTGGCAGCTACGCGCGCGGCTATCTGGAGGCGCCAACCAACGGCAATTACACCTTTTTCATCGCCAGTTATAATGACTCGCAGCTTTGGTTGAGCACGAATGAGACCGTGGCGGGCCGCCAGTTGATCGCGGCCGAAACCAACTCCACCTCCAGCACGCTGATCTTCACCGGCCCGTTGTTCACCGGCCCGTTCTTGAACACCCGCCAGTCCGCCCCCATTCCACTCGTCGGCGGCAAAAAGTACTATCTGGAGGTCATTCACCAGGCCAACCTCGCCAATTACAGCTTTTATCAGGTGGGCTGGCAGCGCCCGGACGGGGTGCAGGAAATCATCCCGGCGCTGCACCTGGCGCATTATCCACAGGATCCCTATGGGGGCTATAATTACACCACCCCCGCACTCAATCCCTACGGCTATAACGGGGGGGATCTGCCGTCCTCGGCGGCCGCGAACGAAGGTTCGCAGTTGATTCTCCAGGCGGACGTGATCGCCGTACAGCCCACCACGTTTAAATGGCTCAGCAACAATGTGCCGGTGCCCGGGGCCAATTTGTCCTATCTGGCGTTTTCGCCGGTGCATTACAGTCAAAATAATGCGGTCTATCAATTTGTGGTGACCAACGTCTATGGCGCCCTGACCAGTTCGCCGTCCGTTTTATCCATCACCCCGGACACCACCCCGCCCGTGGTCACACTGGTGGACACCCGCGGCAACCCCAACGGTGTGCAAGTGACCTTCTCCAAGCCCGTCAACCCGGCCATGGCCGCCAATTTGGCCAATTACGCGTTGCAAATCCAGGGCGGGTCCGCCCTGGTGGTCACCCAGGCCACCCTGCTGGCCGGCCAGCAGGCCGTGGCACTGGCCGGCGCCTTCAATTTCCTGCCGGGCGTGACCTATCAGTTGACGGTGTCCGGGATTCAGGATCAGGCAACCTTCCCAAACACGCTTTCCCCCAATCCGACCACCAGCACCTTTGTTTATGCGCCGGCAGCGGGTACAACGTATAATATCACCACCGGGGCCACCAACGGACTGACCGTTTACGGTAACGCCTACTTCTCCCCCGGCGGCGGTTCCACCGGCGGCGGTTATGTGGACCTCACCGATGCCGTCCAGTATGAAAGCGGGGTGTTGCAATTCACCAATGTCAGCCTCGTGGAACAATTTGACCTGCAGTTTCAGGCCAGCATCAGCGGCGGCGGCGTCCCGTCCGGCGACGGCTTTTCCATCAATCTGGCCGCCGATCTTCCGGCGGGACCGTTTGCCAACGAAGAAAACGGCTACCTGCCGGCCGACTCGCCCAACGCCAACCGTCTGATCGTGGCGTTTGACAATGATTATACCGTCAACGGCGTGCTGACCCCGGCCATTGTGGTCCGATGGCAGGGGGCCGTCGTCACCAACGTGCCTGCCGGCGTCAACGGCATTCCACCCATCAACAGCGTGGACGGCCATTGGGCGAACGTGGAGCTGAAACTCAACCCGGTCGGCAACCTGAGCCTGTTCTTTGACGGCGTCGTGGTGTTCACCAACCTGGTCACCGGCTTCCAGCCCGTCGCCAACGGTCAGCTCGAGATCGCCGCCCAAACCGGCACGAATGTTGAAACACACTGGATTGACAACCTGTATCTCAGCTACACGGACGCCGGCCTGGGCCCGGTCGGCTTTGCCAACAACCCGTCCCTGACCAACCTGACGGTGTTTGAAAATCAGCCGGCCACTTTCTCCGTGGTGCCCACCGGGGCCGCCCCGTTCACCTACCAATGGTATAACAACGGGGTGTTGCTCACCAACGCCTCCGCCCCGTCCTTGACCGTGACCGGCATCCCCGCCACGGCCACCAACAGCACGGCCGGCAGCTATTATGTGGTGCTCGGCAATGAATTCAGCCAGACCAACAGCGTCACCGCCACGCTCACCGTCACCCCGGACACCAACGCGCCGCAACTGGTGAGTGCGCGCGTCTATAGCGTCGCCAATGATCAGGTGGTGCTCACCTTCAACAAGCCGTTGAATCCCGCCACCGCCACGAGCCTGGCCACTTACAACCTCGGCACCCTGGCCTTGTATGGGGCCTCCTTAAGCGCCAACGGCCTGACGGTCACCTTGACCACCGGTACGCTGGAGCTTAATCAAGTTTACCTGTTCACCATCACCGGCTTGAAAGACACCACCGCCGCCGGCAATGTGCTGACCACCACCGCGTCGTTCAGCACGGTGATCAGCAGCGCGGATTATCCAGGCCGGGTGGTCGCGGACGGCCCGGTTCGGTACTGGCGGTTTGACGAGCCGGCCGGCAGCCCGGCCACGGCCAGCCTCCTCACGGGCGCGGATCCGCTGAGTTACGGCGTCATCACCTTCACCAATGGCAAACCCACCTTGGGCGCCCAAAGCTTGGTTCCCAGCCAGCCGAATGACACCGCCATCCTGCTCCGGGCCGCCACCAGTGACTATCTGTTGGTGGATGGCGGCGTGGATATCAACACCAATACCAGCCCCTATCCCCAAAAGTCCGTTGAATTCTGGTTCAACGCCAACTCGGTCCCGGCCCCGGGAACCGCCGGGACCAATGCGGCGACCGCGATCTATGCCGAAGGCAGCAGCGGTTCGCGCGGGCTGGGCGTTTATCTGTGGCGTGATCCCGCCAACCCCAATCCGGCGGTGGCGCAATTGATTTTTCACGCGTGGAACAATGTGACCAATGACGGCCCGGGCGCCCCGTGGGGCGCCACCAGCGCCGGCACCTCGCCCGAGAGCACCACCACCCCGCCCATTTACACCCAGACCACCATTCAAGCCGGCCAGACCTATCATGTGGTCGCCGTGCTGGCCGGCGATCCCGTGGGCACCAACGGACAGTTGATTCTGTATGTGAATGGGGTGCCGGTCTCGACGGCCGGAGGCGTCGGTCAGCTTTATCCCCATAACGGGGGCGTATATGTTGGCCGCGGCAGCCTCCTGCTGCAAACCGGCGACCGCGGCCCCAACCAGACCTTCGACGGGGTGCTGGATGATTTCTCCATCTATGACACGGCCTTGTCCGCCGCCACGGTCGCGCAGCATTATCAGTTGGGCGCCAATCCGCCGGCCGAGGCCGGGCCGCTGACCCTGGCGCGGTTGGACACGCTGGGCAACCCCAACCAGTTGGTGCTGACCTTCAACCAGCCGGTCGGCAAGCTTTCGGCGACCAATCTGGCTAACTACGCGCTGCAACGGAACTTCGCCACCTACACCAACGTCATCACCTATACGAACATCGTCTCGTTTTACACCAACGTCATCACCTACACGAACGGCATCCCCTATACCAACGCCGTCTATGCCACCAACGCTGTGCCGACGGCGACGAACACCGTCCAACTGGCGGCGGCCATTCCGATCACGAGTGCCACGCTGCTGGGGGGTGCCGGCTCGGTGCAACTGCTGGGCAACTTCGGCTTCCTGGCCAATTCCAACTACACGCTGACGGTGGCCAATCTCGCCAACCCGGCGGTTCCGGCGGCCGTGCTGACGCCCAACCCGACGAATGTGGTGTTCGCCTTCAGCGCGCCCACGGGCAGCTTCTTCACCTTCAGCAACGGGCTGCCCGCCGGGGTGCAGGTTCTGGGCGCCGCCTATGTCACCAATACCGGCGGCTACGCGGGCGACGGCTTTGCGGACCTGACCGATGCGGCCAACAATGAAAACGGCGCCCTCCTGTTCACCGCCCGCCATGACATCAGTCAGGCGGACATCAGCTTCAAGGCGCGGTTGGCCAACGGGTCCGCGCCGCCGGGCGCCGGTTTCTCCGTGAACGTGTCCCCCAATTTGCCGGCCACCACCTTCGGCACGCCGGAAGCCGGTTTCCAGCCGGTGCCCGCCACCAATGTGCTGAGCGTGGCCTTTAACAACGACAGCTTCAATCCGCCGGCCATTGCGGTGCTCTGGTTGGGCAACAAGCTGACCAATGTGCTGACCGGCGTCAACGGCATCCCGCCGCTCAACAGCGCCGACGGTCATTGGGCCAATGTGGACATCAATCTCCAGGTCAACGGCCTGCTCAACGTCAGTTTTGACGGCGTGACGGTCATCACCAACCTGGCCACCGGCTTCCAGACCCTCCTGGGCGCGCAGGTCGGTTTGGGGGCGGACACCACGGTGTCCGCCTATGAGACGCATTGGTTTGACGATTTTAACCTGAACTTCACCGGCGGCACGATTGGTCCGGTGACCATCCCGCCCGCCGGCCAACCGCAAGGCACCGTCGTGTTGGAAAACCAGGCGGTCACGCTCAGCGTGGTGCCGGTCGGCACCCCGCCGTACGTCTATCAGTGGTACTACACCAACACCGCGATTGCCGGGGCCAATAATCCCACACTGCCCGTCACGGTCCGGACCAACACCGCCGGCGCCTACAAGGTGATCGTGTCGAACAGCTTCAGCTCCGCCACCAGCCAGGTGGCCCAGGTCTCCGTCCAGCTCGACGAGAATCCGCCGGCGCTGACAAACATCGCGGCGTATGCGGGTGCCGTCAACCAGGTCCAACTGGCCTTCAACAAGGCGCTGGACCCGGTGACCGCCGCCAGTCTTTCAACCTATTCGATCAATACCCTGACGATCACCGGGGTCGCGCTCGGCGCCAACAACACGTCGGTGACCTTGTACACCAGCCAGCAGCAGAACCTGCAAACCAACAAACTGTTCATCGCCGGGCTGTTTGACTACGCCGCCCAACCGCATCAATTGACCACCAACGTCACCTTCCAGTCGGGCATCAGTTATTACCAGGAGTCCCTGGTGGACGGCCCGGTGCGCTACTACCGCTTTGATGAAACCAACGGCACCGCCATTCATTCGGATGTGACCCTGGTGGATTCGTTCGGCACCGCGCAGGGCACCACGCATGGCGCCCCCTTCGTGCTGGGCCAGCCGCCCTTGTTCACCAATTCCACCGGCACCTCCATCCTGTTCCAGAAGGCCAACACCAATTTCATCCGCTTTGCGGCGCAGGAATGGGATGTCAGCGGCACCAACACCGGCAACAACAACGGCCTGGGGCCGATTTTCACGAACCGGACGGTCGAGTTCTGGTTCAAGGCCAATTCGCTGCCTTATGCCTCCAATTACACGGACATCTATGGCAATCCGCAAACCACCAATCATGCCGTGCCGTTGTGGACGGAGGGCGCCAACGCCCGCTACTTCAACGTGTATCTGTATGGCACCGACACCAGCGGCAACACGAATCCCGCCGAGGCCGGGCTGTATGTCAATGCGGGCAACATTGCTAATGACGGCCCGGGGGCCTACCAGCAATGGGGCACGCTGGCCGGCGGCGCGCCCCTGGCCGTGTATGTGAACACCACGGTGACCACCAACGTGGTGTATCATGTGGTGGCGCAACTGGACGGGCTGGCGGCGCCCATCACCGGCGAACCCGTTGGCGAGTTGTATCTCTACACCAACGGGGTGTACATTGGCGCCTCCGCCCTGCCGGCGGGGATCCTTTACGCTCATGCCGGCACTTACATCCAGATCGGGGATGGCACCATCAATTTTCGCCACGATGGGTTCTCGTTCTCCCCCGCCGACACCTACGACGGGTACTATGACGATCTCGCCATTTACAACACCCTCCTCAGCCCCGACCGGATCGCCGCGCATTATCAAGCAGCCTTGACCCCGTCGTTGGCGGCGTTTACGGCGGCGGAAAGCGCCCCGCCGGTCCTCGCCGGTTATTCGTTCACCAACGGCGTCTTTGGCCTCACCTGGAACGGCGCGGCCCAGTTACAGCGGGCCACCAATGTCGCCGGCCCTTACACCACCCTCAGCGGCGCGACCAGCCCCTATTACGAGCCGGTCACCAACCAACAGGCCTTCTTCCGGCTGACCCAATAGGCCGGCCGTGGAACCAGGACCAAAACTTATATTTTAGCACGTCCAGCTAAACCACCAAAACAACGATCAACAAATAACATTAAAACAGCATCATGCGACCTGACCGGACGACTGGAGGTGATCGTGATCTACGAACGACCAAAGAACTATGAATATGATTCAGTCACCCGGCAGCCATCGCTTCACCGATCGGCCCGCCCTCAACCCCAAACTTAAACTGCTTCCGGTGGCGGACCCTCCGCGTTCCGGCCGGGTGGTCCCCGCGCACCCGAAATCCAACCTGGCCAAAGCCGCGCTGGCGGGCCTGCTGGCCGGCGGCAGCCTGCTGTTCTCCTCCACCGGCGGGGCGCAAGATGCGGGTCCGGCCCCCGCCGCCTGGCCGCCGGCCAACAAGGCCCCGGCCGGCGCGCCGAACGTCGTCCTCATTTTGCTGGACGACGTCGGTTACAGTTGGTCGAGCGTCTTTGGTGGCCCGGTCGCCACGCCGAATTTTGAAAAGCTGGCCAGCCATGGCCTGCGCTACAACAACTTCCACGTCAACTCCCTGTGCTCGCCCACCCGCGCGGCCCTGCTCTCGGGACGGAACGCGCATCAGATCGGCTTTGGCACCATCACCGAATCGGCCAATGCCAACCCGGGTTACACCAGCCTTTGGCCCAAGAACGCCGTGCCGCTGGCGGAGGTGCTCCGCCGCAACGGCTACAGCACGGCGGCGTTCGGCAAATGGCACAACACCCCCACCTGGGAGGTCAATCCCGCCGGGCCGTTCGAACATTGGCCCACCTCCCTTGGGTTCGAGCATTTTTATGGCTTCCTGGCCGCCCAATCCACGCAATATGACCCCGTGCTGTATCGCAACACCTTGCCGGCCACCTTGCCCCTCACCCCCGAACAGGGTTACATCTTGAATCACGACCTGGCCAATGAGGCCAAGCAGTGGCTCCATCAACACGATGCCAGCGCCCCGGGACGTCCCTTCTTCCTCTACTTCGCCACCGGCGCCATCCACACGCCGCATCATGTGCCACGGGATTGGATCGGCAAGTACAAGGGCCAGTTTGACCTGGGCTGGGACAAGCAGCGCGAGGTCACCTTCGCCAAGGAAAAGGCGTTGGGCATCATCCCCGCCAACGCCGAGCTCACCCCCCGGCCCGCGGAGCTGCCCGCCTGGGATTCGTTGACCGACGACGAACGCAAGCTCTACGCCGCCCAGGCCGAGCTTTACGCCGCATATCTGGCGGAGACGGACTATGAAATAGGCCGCCTGCTGGACGACGTGCAGGCCTCCGGCCACACGAATGACACGGCCTTCTTCCTCATTATCGGGGACAACGGCGCCAGCGGCGAAGGCGGGTTGGAGGGCACCATCGGCTTCCCGGCCACCGTGCAGGAACAACTGGCGCGGGTGGACGAATTCGGATCCCGGGATCTGGCGAATCACGTCGAGTCGGCCTGGGCCTGGGCGGCGGTCACCCCCTTTCAATGGATGAAGCAGGTGGCGTCGCATCTGGGCGGAACGACCGATCCGCTGATCGTGTCGTGGCCGGGCCACATCAAGGATGAAGGCGGCCTGCGCAGCCAGTTCTCCTTTGTCACCGATATCGCGCCCACCGTCTACGAACTGGCCCACATTCACTTTCCCGACGAGGTGGACGGCGTCAAGCAACTGCCGCTGGAAGGCAGCAGCCTCGCGTTCACCTTCGACGACGCCCAGGCGCCGGGCCGGCACAACCAGCAATACTTCGAAATGGTCGGCAACCGTGGCATCTACAAAGATGGCTGGTGGGCCGGTTCCCGGCTGGGCGTTCCGTGGGCCGGGGGTCTGGCCGCGCGCGGCGAGCCCCATCCGTGGGAGCTTTACAACCTGACCAACGATTTCAGCCAGGCGCACAATCTGGCCGACCAATTCCCGGACAAGCTCAAAGAATTGGTGGACCTTTACACCGCCGAGGCGGACAGAAATCACGTCTATCCCCAGGGACGCGGTCTGTTTGGCGGCGCTGGCAGTCTCGCCGGAGCGGGTGCGGACACCAACACCGGCGCGTTTGCCGGTGGGCGCGGCTACGGGCGGGGTTTGAACACCGGTAATCCCAACCAGACGAGCTGGACCTTCCGGGACGGCGTCGTACGCGTCGCCGCGCAATTCGCGCCGCGGATCGGCGCGAATTCACATAAAATCACCGCCGAAGTCGAAGTGGGCGACGAGACCCCCAATGGTGTCATCTTCGCCGACGGCGGACGCACCGGCGGTGTGGCGTTGTTCGTGAAAAACGGGCGGGTCATCTATGAGGGCACCCCGCGCTCAACCTCGCCCACGACAGTGAAACACACCCAGATCATCGCCAACGAACCCCTGCCCAAAGGCAAGTCGGTGATCGAAATCGTCGCCACGCGGGTCGAAACACCCGCCGGCGATCAAGCCACAACCACCGCGCCGGCGGGCCAGGGCGCCGGCCGGTACAATGGCGGAAATGACAACCAGGCGTTTAAAATCTCGCTCCAGATCAACGGGCAAGAAGCCGGCACCGGTGAGTTTAAAGGCATTCCGATTGGCGGGGGCGGGCTGGGCGGCGGATGGGGCCGGGGCGGGTTCGGCGGCGGCACAAACGCCCTGAGTTTGACCGGTCGGGGCCGGTATGCGCGGGGCGGGTTGGGTGGCGACACGAACGCCCCCGGAACGACCGCCCAAGGCGGCCGGGGCGGCCGGGGCGGCCGGGGCGGCGGCGGTGCGTTTGGCGGTGCCGGCAGCCTCAGCATTGGCAGCGACAGCGGGACACCGGTAAGTCGGGACTACTTCTCGCCGAATCCGTTCAATGGTGACATAGACTACGTCACCTTTGCCATCACCTCATCGGACAACTCGGGGGCCAATTGAGGTTTCCGGGCTCACCGGGATGAACCGCGAACGGGTTGGCGGCGCGAAATACGGTGTGCGCACCGCCAACCCGAATATATAATCTATGAATGAACTGATCTTGATGACCCATGTTTTGTTCGGCGTGGGATGTCTCATCACCACGGTCTGGGTTTTTGTGGAGACGTTGAACGCCTCCGAAACCAACCGGCAACGCATCCGGAAGATGAGCGCCGCCGCCGCCTTGTTCATGTGGCTGGCGTTTGTGATCGCTGGTTATTGGTATGTCACCTCCTACCGGGCGGACAAGGCGGTCATTTTAAAAGGGCCCTGGCCGTTCGCCCACAGTTTCTTCATGGGAAGCAAGGAACATCTGGTCATCATGCTGCTGATGCTGGCGACTTATCTCCCCATCACCGCCGCCGGCAACCTGGCGGCCAACCAGGATCAGCGCCGCGTGGTGCTTTGGGTTTCCGGCCTGATGGTTCTGCTGACGTTGCTGACCGAGGGTGATGGCGCGATCATAGCGATGGGGGTGAAGGTGGGATTGCCGGCCAAATTACCTTAAAGCACACGAGCGAACATGGAAAACACCCGCCTCTCCAAACACACGGTTTCCTTCGGTATGGCCCTGGCCCTGGCCAGCGTGGTCAACGGCCTGCTGGTGGTTGCAAAAGAGAAAAGTCCCGCCGTGCTGGCCGGGATGCGAAGACTCACCGGCCATCATTGGATCACACACAGCGTCCTGGTTCTCGGCCTGTTTGCCCTGGGTGGCTGGGTGTTCGCGCGGGCCGGCGGGGGCCGGGGGATCAAGCTGACCGCCAGCCGCCTGATTGGAATCCTCGCCGCGGGAGTTGCCACGGGCGGCCTGATCATTCTGGGCTTTTATTTGATCGGCGATTGACAACTGCGAACCAAACGAAGCCCGGGCGGCGCTGCGGCGCGCTTTGGAAATTCAGCCGGATTTTTCATCCGCGCACGAACTGCTGAACCTGCTTTCAACCCCATGAGGATATCGAAGCAATTCCGGTAACAAGTTTTCCAATTAATGGAGAGCCAGCAGATGCCGAATCATCAAAATACGACTTGAATGGTAGTGTTTTTAATCATATGACAGATCATTTGCAAACCAATGGAAGCAACCTCAGCTTGCTGGACGAGGCCTTGCGGCATGAGGTTCTAACCGGAGCGACGGATTCCACCAAAAGTATCCGGGTCCGCCATGGCATCTATAGTCTGCGCGGCCGGCCGGGCCATTACATCATCCGCATCCGGGTTCCCGCCGGCATTTTGACCGCCGACCAATTGGACACGGTGGCAGCCTTGACCGAGGATTCAGGCTGGCGGACCGGGGCGCATCTGACCACGCGGCAGGGGATCGAGATTGCAGGGCTCCCGGCAACGGCCATCATCCCGGCGTTGGCGCGGATCGAGGCCGCCGGTCTGACGACGTTGCGGACAGGCGGACCGTTTGTGCGGGGCGTGGTGGCCTGCCCTTTCTCCGGCGTGACGGAGGATGAAGTATTTGATGTGACGCCTTACGCCCTGGCGGCCGACCGGTATTTTCGCGAACACGCCGGTTTTCAACAGCTTCCCCGCAAGATCAAAATTTCGTTTGAGGGCTGCGGACACGATCATGTGCGCACTTTGGTTTCTGACATCGGGGTTCGTGCCGTGCGGCGTGAGAGCGCCAGCGGCTTTCGGGTGACGGTGGGCGGCGGTCTCGGCGCCTCCCCCAAAGCCGCGACGGTGCTGGAAGAGTTTGTGCCGGTGGAACAGTTGTTTCCCCTGCTCGAAGCGGTGCTGCGGGTGTTCAACCGGCATGGTTATCGTCAGAACCGCGCCCGCGCGCGTTTAAAATGGCTGCTGGCGGACTGGGGCGGCGAAAAATTCCGGGCGGAAGTTCAAACCGAATTAAAAAGCGCCGGCGGGCAATGGCCGGGGTTTGGCGGACCGTTGCCGGAGATCTCGGAAACCAGGCCCAGCGCTGCAACGGCTGATCCAAACGAAAAGCCGTCCGCTCCGGCCATCAATTTCCAACCTTGGCGGGCCAGCAATGTTCACCTCCAGCGCCAGGCCGGATTTGCCGCGGTGCTCGTCCGGTGTCCGCTGGGAGATTTGCTGCCGGCGCAACTCCGGCTCCTGGCCCGGGCCGCGCAGCAGTTGGCCGGCGGCCTGCGCACCTCCATTGATCAAAACATTTTGCTGCGGTGGGTGCCGGAAAGCGCGTTGCCGGCGTTGCATCAAATCCTGCAATCCGGCGTACTGGCCGGTGCGGCGGCGGAACAGTTGCCGGACATCACCCGGTGTGTGGGGGCGTCCGCCTGCCTTTCCGCCATCACCAATCCGCAACCGGCGGCCGAAGCGATCATCCAGGTGCTGGAACAGGAACTGGCGGCCGATCCGGCGCTACGGGAGTTGCGGCTGCGCATCTCCGGCTGCCCGAATTCCTGCGGTCATCATCATGCCTCGGACATCGGATTATTCGGCGTCTCCAAGAATTTTCACCAACGTCCGGTGCCGCACTATGCGTTGTTGCTGGGCGGCGTATCCTCGGCGGAAGCTTTCGGCACCCGCTTGTTGGAGGTGCCCGCCTTGAATGTGGCGGCTGCCGTCCGGGAGGTCATCCGTTATTATCAATCCGAACGCCTGGCGGCGGAGAGTTTTTCCGCCTTTGTCGGGCGGGTCGGGCTGCCGTCCTTGCGGCGGCGGCTGGAACCCTTCACCCTCGTGGCGTCCCCGGCGGAGGAGCCCGCCTTTTACCGCGACCTCGGGTCGGATCAGCCGTTTGCCGTGGGCGCCCGTGGCGGTGAATGCGCCGCTTAAACCCGCGCTCCCCCCAGCAATTAAACGATTCGAACCATGAGTGCCTCGCGATATCACGGAATTGAGCGCCAGGTTGGCAACACGCCCTTGATCCGGCTGCGGCGGCTGTCCGAACTGACCGGCTGTGAGATCTTGGGCAAGGCGGAATTCATGAACCCCGGCGGCTCCGTCAAAGACCGCGCGGCCTTGGGCATCATCCTTGATGCCGAGACGAAGGGGTTGCTGAAACCCGGCGACACCATTTTGGAAGGCACGGCCGGCAACACCGGCATCGGCCTGACGGTGGTGGGCCACGCCAAGGGGTATCGCACCGTCATTGTCATTCCCGAGACGCAGTCGCCCGAGAAAATCAGTTTGCTGCGCACCCTCGGCGCGGAGGTGATCACCGTGCCGGAAAAGCCCTACAGCGATCCGGGCAACTACAACCGCGTGGCGCAACGGCTGGCCGGGGAGCAGGGCTTGTTTTGGGCCAACCAGTTCGACAATCTGGCCAACCGGCTGGCGCATTACCGCACGACCGGGCCGGAAATCTGGGAGCAGACGAACGGGGAGGTCACGGCGTTCGTCTCCGCCATCGGCACCGGCGGCACGCTGGCGGGCACGGCACTTCATCTCAAAGAGCGCAATCCCCGGATCGTGACCGTTTGCGCCGATCCCTATGGGGCCGCCATGTGGTCGTGGTTTACGCACGGCCACACCAACATCAAGGACGGTGATTCCATCGCCGAGGGCATCGGGCAGACACGCGTGACCAAAAACCTGGAAGGCGTCAGCATTGATCGCGCCTACCGCATCGAAGACCAGCCGGCCTTGACCATCCTGAACCAACTGCTGCGGGAGGAAGGGTTGTTTCTCGGGCTTTCCTCCGGCATCAATCTGGCCGGAGCGGTGCGCCTGGCGGAGGAGCTTGGCCCGGGTCAGACCATCGTAACGCTCTTGTGTGATTCCGGTTTGAAGTATCAGTCCAAGCTGTTCAACCCCGAATGGCTGAAAGAACATCAGTTGGATTCGAACCTGCCGGTTGAATCCATTCTCGCCTGAACGCCGGGCGGACAGAAGTCGGCTGTACGGGGTGGGGTGGCGCGGATTGGCAGTCCGCCGGGTCGCCGGTTGGCAGCCAACGGGGTATTTGAGGTGCAAAACCGCAGGGTTCGGTTGGAGCCGTTCGTTGCGTTCACTTCGGGATGCACTGCATTGAAGTCCGAGCAAGAAATCACTGCATCAGCCGCAACTTTTAAAAAACAAAAATATATTTTGACAAGGCCGCGATTTGTGATTTAATAACTACACAATGAGTCGTCATTAAGATTGGCGATAACGAAACAAATATGAAAATAAAGCAACGTTTGCCGAAAGGATTCCAGGTCAGCGTCAGCGACCAGGGCCTGGGAAGATTTGCCGTGTCCGTGAGCCATTTTGGCCAGCGAGTGGCCTATTTTTGGCGTAACTTCGCCTCACCGCTGCACGCCCGGGAAGTGGGAATTTCCTCCGCCATCGCCTTGGCGGATTGCCTTCAACGCGGCATCAAGTTATAGCCCGTCCACGATTTAAAACTCTTTTTATTTGAATTTGATAACGACCAATCTAATCGTATATTGAATGCCCGGCGCTCCAAAGGAGGGAAACAGCCGGGACCGGCGAAAACCATTTCAATGCTCATGAAGCCTATGCCAATTCAAAGCCCGTTTGCGGGGGAGGCCGGCTGGTTATTGTTACAATGCCGCTTTGATTATCGCCAACGCGCTTGGGATTTTCCGGCGTGGCCACCGGGGCGGTCGGACGAAGCCGGTGAGCGGGGTTTGGGTCCGGATTCAACCGCCCTGTTGGCGGCCATCTCGGCCGCCTCCCTTCCCAACCGGGGAGACTGCTTTTGTGACGACTTATCCCGGGCTGCTGCGGTCCGGTTTCACACCAAAGGAGCAGGCTCACGGGTGGTGGCATCTTCCCGCCACGCGTGAGTCATAATTTGCAAACATTAAAAATCAAAAATGAAAACATCAACCAAACTCAATCGCACTTCATGGATTTCCATTCTGGGCCTCACCGCCTTGGCGGGCGCCAATGCCCATGCCACCGACGGCTACTTTGATTATGGCTACGGCGTTCAAGCCAAGGGCATCGGCGGGGCGGGCGTCGCCTTTCCGCAGGACGGCCTGGCGCCGGCTTCCAACCCCGCCGGGGCCGCTTTCCTGGACAATCGTTTTGACATCGGCCTTTCGTATTTGAACCCGGACCGTTCCGCCAGCGCGGGCGGCACGACCTACAGCGGCAACGGGCTGGAAAATTTCTACATCCCCGAGATTGGCTACAACCACGCGGTGGCCGCCAACTGGGATTTTGACCTGGCCCTTTATGGCAATGGCGGCATGAACACGGATTACGCCGGGTTGCCGGCGCCGTTTGGCCCCGGCCATGTCGGGGTTGATTTGGAGCAACTCTTCGTGGCGCCCACCCTGGCCTACAAAATCAATGAAAACCACGCCATCGGCCTCGCCCCCATCTTCGCCTTGCAAAGGTTCAAGGCCTACGGCTTGGAAAACTTCGGGGTGGGGGACAATGGTTATGATTACTCCTATGGCGGCGGGGTGCGCATTGGTTATACGGGCAAACTGACGGACTGGCTCACGGTGGGGGCGACCTATCAGAGCCGGATCTTCACGACCCGTTTTGACAAGTACGCCGGCCTGTTTGCGGAACAAGGTTCGTTTGACATTCCTTCGAATTTTGCCCTGGGGCTGGCGGTTAAACCGCAAAAGCAGGTCACCGTGGCCCTGGATGTGGAGCGGATCTTTTACAGCGAAGTGAAGGCGGTGGGGGACAGCGGCCAGGTCCAGCAGCCCCTGGGTTCCAACAATGGCCCGGGCTTTGGCTGGAGGGACGTCACCGCCGTCAAGACCGGCATTGCTTATGATGTGACGAGGAGCCTGACCCTGCGGGCGGGTTACAATTACAGCACCCAGCCGATCCCGGACAGCCAAACTTTCTTCAACGTGCTGGCCCCGGCCGTGATCCAACATCATGTGACGGCCGGGGTCTCCTGGCAGTTTGCGCACGACTGGGAGGTCAGCGCCTTTTACGCCCACGCCTTTGAGCAACAGGTCAACGGCGCCCCCTCCTACGATCTGCGCATGAGCCAGAACACGTTTGGGGTGAGCGTGGGTTGGTTGCTTTGACACCCAATCGAAAACGAGGTGAATTATGTCAAATCCAACCATCTTGCCGGTTGAAGCCTCCACCGCCCTTGCCGACGGACAAGGAGTCTTGGTGGACGTGCGGACGCCGGCGGAGTTCCGCGAGGTTCATGTGCCGGGCGCGCATCTGGTGCCGCTGGATGTCTTGGACCGCGCCTTGGTGGACGCGGTCCCCGGGGCCAATCCGGGACCGGTTTATCTGCTCTGCGCTTCCGGCATTCGCGCCGCCAAGGCGGCGGAAAAGCTGCGCGGTGCCGGCCTCGAAAACGTGCTGGTGGTGGCCGGCGGCACCAATGCCTGGGCGGCCGCCGGCCTGCTGGTGGTTCGCGGCCGCAAGACCATCTCCATCGAACGCCAGGTCCGCATTGGCGCGGGGCTCCTGGTCCTGACCGGCACGGTGCTCGGCTGGTTTGTGCAACGGTACTTTTTCATTCTGGCGGGCCTGGTCGGCGCCGGGCTGGTCTTTGCCGGGGTGACGGACATTTGCGGGATGGCCATTGTGCTGGCCAAGGCCCCGTGGAACCGTTCCGGCAAAACCGGCGCGGGACCGGGGGCTCCGTCTTCATAGCCGTTTTCGTTTGGAATGAGTTAACGACCCTAATTAATTATGAAAACGCAAATCAATGCCAATGCTGAAAACAACACGGCCGCGTCCCGACCCGGCTTTGTGCGCACCAGCTCCAAAACCTTCAAACACCGCCATGAGCGGCGGAAAATCCGTGCGCAGTT
>CAZUBG010000114.1:0-16953 GCA_964618545.1 uncultured Bifidobacteriaceae bacterium
CCAAAATAGTGGGCGAGTTTTGGCGAATAGTCCTTGATTTTATTGGGGTTTATGCGATCTTGGGAGTGTTCTGAATCGTGTCACAGACTGCGTCCAACTGCGGTTAAAAACTCCCCGTCTTTCTTTGTGTTCTCTGCGTTCTTTGTGGTCAAATTTCCCCGCGTTTTCCCGTGTTTCGCGGTTAAAAACTCCCCGGTTTGCGGCCAACCAGGCCGGCCCTCTCCAGGCTCGTTACCTAGTAACGAAATAGGCTCCCACCGTCAGATTTTCTTTGACAGACCTTAAACCATTGAGAACCAACGAGTTGCCAATGGTGTCAAGCTGAATAATCGCCCCGTCACGTTACTAGGTAACGAAAATGACCGCCCGGAATTTTTTTTCACAACCCCACCGCCAGCACCCCCAGCACCGCCGCCAGCAGCCAGATCAGGACCACGGCGCGCGGCCGCGACAGCCCCGCCCGCACCAGCCGGTGGGAAAGATGGTTGGTGTCGCCCACCCAAAAAGGCCGCCCGGCCCGCGTGCGGAGGACGACCACCCAGGCCAGGTCGCCCAGGGGAACGGCCAGCACCAGCAGGGGCGAGAGCACGGCCAGCGGATGCGGGTTTTGTTTGCTGTAAAAGTGCGGCAGGATGGCCAGCACCGCAAGCAGGTAGCCCGTGAGATGGCTGCCGGCATCGCCGAGAAAGGCGCTGGCCTTGGGGAAGTTGTACGGCAGGAATCCCAGCAGCGCCCCGCCGGTGAGGAAGGCAATCAGGGCCACCAGGTATTCCCCATCCACGGCGGCAATCCAACCGAACAGCAGCGCGCCAATCACCCCCAGCCCGGCGCAGAGACCGTTCATGTTGTCCATGAAGTTGAAGGCGTTGATGACCGTGACCAGCCACAGCAGGGTGATGGCATAGCTGAAGATCAGGCTGGGCACAAACAGGGTGATGCGGTTGCCCACCAGGGCCACCGCCAGGGCGATCACAAACTGTCCGGTGAATTTCACCAGGGGTTTTAGTTCCACTTTGTCATCCAGCCAGCCGAGCCCGGTGATGCCGACGGCCCCGAGGAGGAGCACGCTGAGTTCGACGCCGCGCCGGCTGAAACCGTGGACGATGAGCGACGTGGACGAAATCCGAACAAACCCCAGTTTTAACAAAATCGCGCCCGCCGCCAGCGGCAGCAGGAGGCCGGTCAGAACGGCGGGTCCGCCGGCCAGCGGCACGGAAGTGTCATGGATTTTACGGTGGCCGGGATCATCCACATGCCCGCTGTGCCGGCACCATTTGCGCCAGAGCGGCAGGACGGCCGCGGTGGTGAGCAGGGCGCCAAGGAACGCGGCCAGATAAAAATTGAAGGGAAAGCTCATGTGCTCAAGCCTCGTTCCGCCGCAAGTTTCAGATAAAGGGCGTGGGTGTCATCCACCATTTTTTGGACGCCGAAATTTTCCCGGACAAACGCCCGCCCCCGCCCGCCCAACTGCGCCCGCAGTTCGGGGGCGGCGGCCAGTTGGAGGAGGCGACGGGTGAGCGCGGCCAAATCACCCGGAGCAATGAGAAACCCGGTCTGACCGTCCAGACACACTTCGCGGGCGCCGTCGCAATCGCAGGCGATGACGGGGCGGCCGGCGGCCATGGCTTGGGGCAGCGCGCGGGGCAATCCCTCCCGCCGGGAAAGATGGACGAGGGCGTCCATGATGCCCACCAGCGCCGGGACTTCCGCCGGGGGAACCAGACCGGTGAAGATAAAATGCCCGGCCAGCCCCGCCGCCCGGGCCATGGTTTCAAACCGGGCGCGCCAGGGACCATCGCCAACCAGCAAAAATTTGATCTGCGGACAGCGGTGAACGAGTTCCGGAGCGGCGGCGAACAGGTCGTCGTGGCCCTTGAGTTCAAACAGCCGGGCGATTTTTCCGACCACAAAATCATCCGGTTGCAAGCCGTATTTCGCGCGCAAGGCGGGATGGTTCTCTGCGGCGAGAAAGGGTTCCAGCCGGAAGCCGCTGAAAATTTTGGTGTATTGTTCCGGCCGGCCGATGCCGGCGGCCAGATACTGGTCCCGCATCGCCTCGGCGACGACGGTGAAATGGTTGGTGGCGCGGGCCGCGTATTTTTCGGCCGCGGAAAACATGAAATTGGCGGCGGCCCCTTGAAAATTGCCAAAGGAGGGTCCATGGATGGCATGAACGATGAGCGGCACTCCCGCGCGCCGGGCCGCCAGCCGGCCAAGGATGCCGGCTTTGCCACTGTGGGTGTGGACAAGATCCGGCCGGGTGCGTTGAAAAAGGAGGGTGAGGTGTCGCAACGCCCGCAGATCCTGCCAGGGACGAACCGGTCGGACCAGTTCGGGAACAATGGATAAAATCCCGGGGGCAGCGGCCAGCTCACCTTCGAGCGACCCTTCCGGCCCGTGCGTGGGGCCGGAGATCAATTGGACGGTCAGCCCGTTTTTTTGACGCAGGCCCAGCACGGTGGCCACGGTGTTTTCCTGCGCGCCGCCAACGATGAGCCGGGTGATGACATGGGTCACGCGCATGGGCGCGGTCAGCGTGGTTTGCCTTTGAGATCGGCCAGTCGCTGGCTGACAAGCTTGAATTCAGCCATGTTGGTGGGGGCGTTTTCCAGACAGGAGGTATAATTCTGAATCGCGGCGTTGGTTTCATGCCGCCGCCAGGCGATCTCCCCCAGACCATAGGTCACGTGAAAATCCTTGGGGTAGGCCTTTTGCACCTGCAGGTAGTCGGCGCGGGCGGCCTCGAGTTTGCCTGTGTTCAGGCAGGCCAGGGCGCGGTTGAGCAGGGCGTCGTAATTATTGGTTTGAAGGGTCAGAACCCTGGTCAGACTCGCGATGGCGCGATCATAGTCGGGCATCCGCATGTAAGTGATGGCCTGACCGTAAAGCCAGACGGGGTCGTTGGGGGCGTGATCCAGCCGCAGTTGAATGACCCGCAGGGCGTTGGTGTACAAACCCTGGGTGAGGTAAACCTGGACGGCGGTGGTGAGCAAATTATTGTCGTCCGGGTGATGGGCGATTTCCTTTTCAATCAAACCAACGCCGCGGGTCAGATTGGTGTTTTGGATGAAGGCGGCCGCAGCGGTGATATTAAGCTCCGTTGAGTTGTTGTCATTGAGGGAAAATCTGGCGGGGTGGGCCAGGGGTTCTTTCAGCACGGCCAACGCCCGCTCCGGCTGGTGGACAAAATCGAACAGTTCGCCCAGGGAAAGCAGGGCGGGGAGGTAATCGGGCACGAGTTGCCGCACCCGGGTGAACGAGGTGATGGCCTGGTGCAAATAAGAATTTTGCAGATAGGCCATGCCGTCTTCGTAACAAAATGCAGGTTCGTCGAACGGCCCGTCAACCATGAAAATCTCGCCCGGGGAATGAAATTTGGAGAATTGTTCGGTGGTGGTCCGGGCCAGGTCCACCGAGGCGGGCTGGCCGGCCTGGAGGTTGTGGTTGAACTCGAGATTGACTGCGGCGACCTGGTTTTCGGGGTTGAGTTTGAAGGCGGTTTCAAAATGAGCCGCAGCACTCTTCAGATCATTGGCGCGCTGCTCCTGAACCCCCCAGTAGTCCAAACAGCATGAATAATAACTGCCGGCCAGAAGGGCGTTCGGATTGGGTTCAGGGGCGACGTGGAGGCGGAGCATGATCTGATCGAACAGGTTGCCGGACCGGGCGGACCGGTTGTCCGGGGAAACCTCCTGCAGGATGGGAGCAAACGCAGCGGATTCAGCGCGGGTCCAAAAGGCGTCATTTTCCGCCTTGACCCGGCCGTCAGGCAGCGGGGGCAGGAGGGTGTCCCCGGGCAGATTCTTTAACTGATAAACCAAGCCGTGGGGTTCAGGATAAAACACTTCAAAATAGTAGCCAAAGCTGGGATGCAAGTAATAAATGGCGTTGGTTTTGGAGAGCATTTCCATCAAGGCCAGCAAGCCATGGGGGTCCAGAAGGTTTTTTGACTTGGAATCCACCACGAGCGGCCATTGGGCGGGATGTTTCCGATGGAGGTAGCGGTGATAGTCCGGATCCAGCAGGGCAAACGTGTCCACGGGAACAAATTCTTTTTCGCGGCCATCCTGAGCGAGCGCGGCCTGAAGCAGAAACAACCGGCGCGGGCTGTCGCCGACGGTGTCACTGTCTGACAATAACAGGCCGCCGGACTGCGGCAGGCTGTCCTCCATCAACCGGGAGTATTGTTTCAAGACGCCGCCGTTGATGGATTGAATGGCGGGATGGTTTTTATAAACCAAACAGGCCGCGGCCAAAATGGTCAGAACCGCGAGGGCCACCACGGTGGCGGGACTCCGAAATTGCAGAAGGGCGGAGGGCTGGCGGCGGGAATTTTTCCGGGGGGGCGGGGTCCGTGAGACGACCAAGAAATATCCGCTGTAATAGCCAATGCCGAGGGCGGCAAGATAGTAGAAGGTTAAAAACGGCAGGCCGGAACCGAGATGCCGGGCGCTGAACGGCGGATCAAACGCCCCCCAGATGCAGATCAACAACAGAACGCCATGCACCAGATGAAACATGACGGTCGTCAGGGCGTTGCCGATCTGGCTGCGGTCTCCAAACGAGGCGGGCCAGCGAAAAGCGGGCAAAAAGGCCGGCAGCAGGGTGGTCAGGGAGATCAATCCCAAATGAACGCGAAACTGACCGCTGATAAAAAAATATTTAACAATATGCCAGTGCAGGGCCAGGTTGTATTTCAACGCCGGCCACCACATGTCGAACGAGATTTGACCGGAAATCCAGGCGACCGTGGGAAGCAGCAAAAAGAGCGAAAGGCCGGCCGAGCCGGCCAGCATCATGCGTCCCAAGAAATTCGCGTTGAAGAAACTCAGACCACGAATCCAAATCAGCGCGCCCAACAAGAGGGGCAGAAACCCGGTCAGGCCAAAATCCTCCGTCAAAGCGGCGCCATAAAGAAACATGGCCGCCAGCAGGCGCTCCTCGCGTTCATCCAACCGGTATTCCAAGAGGGACCAAACCGTGAAGGCAAAAACAAGCAGATCCAGGGTTTCGCCGGTGTAATTGGTGGCGTTTTCCCAAAAGGTGAATTGCAGACCGCAAATCAGAACCGCCAGCACGGGCGGCAACCACGACCCGCGCCCGGTCAGAAAGGAAAAATCACTGGTCTCACGCTGGCGTTGCATCTCGGTGCGGTCCTGGGGCAGCAGGGCCACGGAGCGGGCGAGCAAACCAAGGGAGAGCGCGGCACACACGGCTGAGAAGAGGTTTGTCGCCAGGGGAATCTGACCGGCCGCCAGCCAGCGGAGGGGCTGGGTGGCCAGCCAGGCCAGCGGATTAAAGTATTCGGGCTGCCAGGTCCAGCCGGACAGAGCGGCCACAAAATTCAAATTTGCGAGGGAAACCCAGCGGTTGAGGGTGACCCAATAGACGCCCAGCATGGCGAGGGCGAGGAGCCACGGCAGATAACGCGGAACAAATTTCTTCCGGGGGTCGTTTCGAGTTTCGGGCGTCATTTATCAGGCGATAGTTGAACCGATGCCGTCAAGTTTGGCAAGACTTGTCCACTGCGCAAATCGGCCACACACTCCACATGCTGGGTCTGAGGAAACATATCCAGCGGGGTTACCCCCGCCAATTCAAAGACACCACCCTCGCACAAAATGTTCAAATCCCGGGCCATGGTGGCGGGATGGCAGGAAACATAAATGATTTGCGCCGGGCGCGTTTGCCGCAGCAATTCCAGGGTGGCCGGCCAGCATCCCTTGCGGGGCGGATCCAGCAGCACGGTGGTTTGCGCCGGGGAGAAGTCCTGCACGAGTCCGGGCAAAACCTCCTCGACGGCGGCGGCGATAAAACGACCGTTGGCAATGCCCCGCTGGTCCGCATTTTTCCGGGCGGACTTGATCGCCAGTTGGTCCAGTTCCACCCCGGTGAAGGAGGTGACGTCACCGGCCAGCTCAATCCCGAAAAAGCCGACGCCGCAATACAAATCCACCAAGCAGTGGGTGCCGGCGCTGTGCAAAAAGCCGCGCACGGTTTCCATGAGTTTGGGCAGGAGGAAAAAATTGTTTTGGAAAAACGAACTGGGGGGCACGTCCCAGTTTTCCGGCGGCACCCGCAGAACGACCTTGATCCCGCCCTTGGGGGGCGGGTTGGCGCGAACGCGGAGGATTTCGGCATTCAACGCGGGTTCGGCGATTTTGCATTCCTCAATATCCTCCACCAACCCGCAATCGGCCCGGACAAAACCGATGTTCAATTTCTGCCCGGGCTTGTTCCACTGGCTGCGGATCATGATCCGGTTGCGATAGCCGTAAGACACGGGACAGGGGATGACCGGCGCAATGACCGCCCGGGGAATCCTGCCGATCCGCTCAAACAAATCGGAGATCTGCTTGTGCTTGAACTGCAACTGGGCGGCATAATCAATGTGCTGGTACTGGCACCCGCCGCAGGCGCCAAAATAGCGGCAGGCGGGTTCGACGCGTTCCGGCGCGGGCCGGATGACCCGCCGGAGCCGGGCCCGGCCAAAATTTTTCTTTACCTCGGTCAGCTCGATTTCCACGGTTTCGCCCGGCAGCACGAACGGGACAAACACCACGAAGTCATCCACGCGCCCAACGCCTTCACCGCCAAAGGCCAGGTCGTGAATGTCCAGGGTGAGAATGTCTCCGGTTTTAATGGTCACTGGTTTGGTTTCCGGAGGGACAGATGAGGGGTCGTTTTTCACCCGTGGGATGGGACTGGGGGACGGCTCTGACGGGGGGAGCGGCGCAATCCGTTTTGCAACCACAAACGCCAGACGAGCCAGAAGGCCTCATTGATGATTCCCCCGGACATTTTGGACTGACCCTGCGTCCGCTGTTGGAAAATAATCGGGACTTCGACAATTTTAAACCCCTGCCGCCAGAGGCGGTGGGTCATTTCGATCTGGAAGCTATAATCCCTTGAGCGAATCTCATCCAAGTTAATCGCCGCCAAGGCATGGCGACGGAAGCATTTGTACCCGCCGGTGGGGTCGGTGAAGGGCATGCCGGTGACGGTCTCGACATATTTGCCCGCCGAACGGCTCAACAGCAGCCGGCGCAGCGGCCAGTTCATGACGCGGACCCCGCCGACGTAACGCGACCCCAGCACCACGTCCGCCTGCTCCGCCTCCTTGAGAAACATGGGAATGTCGTCCGGGTTGTGCTGAAAGTCGCTGTCCATCTCAAAAATGAACTCGTACGGCCGTTCCAGCGCCCACTTAAACCCCGCAATATAGGCGCGCCCCAGGCCGTTTTTGCCTTTCTCGTGGAGAATGTGGATTTGCGGATGCCGGGCGGCCAGTTCATCCCCCAGCTTCCCGGTGCCGTCCGGCGAATTGCCATCCACCACCAATAAATCCACGGGGACCGGGAGGGACAACAGTTTTTCCGCGATGCGGGGGAGATTCTCCCGCTCGTTATAGGTCGGCACGATAATGAGAGTCGGTTTCATGCGGCTGTTACGGTTGATGAATATACGGGAATCACTTGGAAAACAAGCGGACAGTTTTTTGCGGCCGGGCCGGGGACGGGCGGTCCGGAGTGTCCGGGAAGCACCGGGTTCCGTCAGGAGGGGGGATGCGGGGGGGCTTTACGAGGCAGTACGGGAAGGCGGGAAATTCTGCTTTGGAATTTTTTAACCGGGTTTTATCGTGTTTTTGCCGTCTTTTCCGTTTTGGACCCTTTCGGACCAAAACCCAGCACCCGGGCCTCCCAACACGAATGGCATCGCACTCTCCCGGGGCTTTGTCAAGGAGGTCTCATTAAAATGAAGCGCGGAAAAAAATAAAAAAACCGGGCGGTTTCGTTACCTAGTAACGTGATGGAATGCGGATTCGGCTTGACACGATCCATAACCCGTTGGATGGGAAGGGGTTGAGTCGTGTCAAGGGGAATTGGTGGTTTTGCCGATTTTTCGTTACCAGGTAACGGGAGTTGAACCGCAGATTTCACTGATTGGCACGGATGAGAATAAAGGCAAAAGCGGAAATTGAAAAATCGGGAAAGCAGAAACAGAAAAAACAGGGGAATTTGAACAGGAGCAAGCGAAGTGAACGATGAAAGACGGGGAGTTTTTAAACCGCGGACCTGCCAAAATGGTTAAATGGCTGCCAGTTGACGGATTCTATCGTTACAGTCGAGCAAATGTTTTCCTCCAAGCCAGAGGCGTCGGAAGGCATTCGGAGACCGAAACCATGACGACGGAAGCCGATACATGCCGGAAATTCGTTGTGCCCAAGCTCCAGGCCGCCGGCTGGGACGCCGACCCTCATTCCATTGCTGAGCAACGTTATTTCACTGATGGCCGGATCATCGTGCGGGGCAACCGCGTGCGCGACGACTATGGCAAACTCTGGTTCAACATCCTCGACTACACTGCTGAATGCGTGCGGACGCTCTCGCCAGCCCCGGGGAACTGCGCGTCCGTTGGGCCGATTCCGACCCTCGCCTCCAAATAAATCGCCTTTATTTACAAGGGTTTGGGGGCGCGGGGGTCCGCAACGGACACCAAATCGGACACCAGTTTTCCAACTCCGAAAGAAACCAGCGGAACTCCGGGTAACTCGCCCGTTGCACGCTAACGGTTCGGAGTCGGCCTCATTTATCTTCGCGTTACGTGAAAAAGTTATGAAAACACGTTATCGCTTAATCTGTCGGGGCATTCGGGGCGGCCTTTATTATTGCGTGGATACCACGACTGGCAAACGCACCAGTCTGGGCACCACCAACGAAGACGAGGCGCGCCAGATCATCGAAGCCAAAAACAATTCCCAGCGCCAGCCGGTGCTCAACCTCCAAATTGCCAAAGCCTATCTGGCCGGTTCGGACAACGGCATGACCACCCGGACCTGGCAGAACGCCCTTGAGGCGTTGCTGAACACCAAGCAGGGTGCCAACCAGCACCGTTGGAAAACCGCCGCCAAAGACAAGGCGCTGGCCCTGTTGCTGGCGCAGGTCATCATCGAAACCAAAGGCGAGGCCATTTTGAATGCCCTGCAACTGGGCACAGTCTCGACCAACGTTTACCTTCGCCGCCTGCACAACTTCTGTGTGGACATGAACTGGCTGCCGTGGCCCCTCGTGCCGAAACGCCAGTGGCCCGCCGTTGAGTTTAAGGAGAAGCGTAGCATCACGCAGGCGGAACATCTGGCCATCGTCGCTCGCGAACAAAATCCCGAACGCAAGGCGTTCTACAAACTGGCCTGGCATTTGGGGGCATCGCAAACCGATCTGGCGGAATTGAACGCCGAGGACGTTGATTGGGAACAGCATGTCATCAGCTATGCCCGCCGGAAGACCGGTTCGGTGGCCATGATGCGTCTGGACCGGGACATGGAGGAGATTTTGCGGGACTTGCCGGGGAGCGGCCCGCTGTTTCCCTATTTGCGCACGGTACGTTCGGGCGACCGCGCGACCGAGTTTAAGCAGCGCTGCACGGGGCTTGGCATCAAAGGCGTGACGTTGCACAGCTACCGTTACGCCTGGGCGGAACGGGCCAAGACGGCGGGCTATCCCGAACGGTATGCGCAAGTGAACCTGGGGCATAACAGCCGGGCCATGGCGCGGGCGTATTCCCGCAAGGCTCCGGTGGAAATGCCGTCCCTCAGCGAATACGAACGGCAACAGAAGGTCATTACGGCAGGCCCGAAAGCCGAGCCAGCGGCGCAACCCGTGGCCGCATGACACAATGGGCGCGGGCGAAATGATTCGCCCGCGCCATTTCAATGCCGTTCCAAAGGGGAGCCAATGTTAAAGCCAAGAGGGAAAACACAATTCCTTTACTTTTGGCAGCAAGAATTGCTATTAATTTCCAGCACAGCCATGCGGTCAATGTTGTCGTCATCTGCATGGCTGTGGAATCTGATTCACATTATGCCGGACAAACCATGGCAACCATATCGGGTCGGCACCCCCAGCACCAGACACAATTGGGTTGAGCCGGATTGCTGCGGGTTGGCGAGCGTAACGCATGTGACCCATTTGGCCAACGCCTTGACCATTATCCCAAGCAAAATAATCAACCCCCAACTGGTGACAGACGAAAGCCGGTTAAACAATCGGCGGATTTTGGTAAATTGGGTTTCCCCAAATCATTGGGGCAATGGCTTTCGATATGGAAATGTCTCGTTTGCACTGGATTGGCGCACTTTGATTATAGGGAAAAAGTTTTATTGGGTGGAAGTCATGCCCTATTCAACTCCCGCTTGCCGCATCCTGATTACGGAAAAAAATTACAATGGCGACCCCGACATGATCCCATACGACCCCAAGACCGGAGACGGCCCGTGGTGGTGGGAGGAAGCATCGGACAAGCATTGGCGAAACGGTGATCATTGTCTCGAATTCATGCTCGAATTTGAAATCTCGATAGAACATTGCGCTGCTATTTCATTTGTTAATCACCACGAAAATTATTGCTGTATAGATCGAAACACCTGCCGTGACATGGGAATGGGTGCCCAACTCGCAGCATTTCGGCTGCTTGCGGGCATCATCAGCCAGGACGTTAATGTGAGCGAAGCGCCATTAAACCTTGACGATTTGCGGGGTGGCTGGTGGCTGATCGCTGGGGGAATGCCGCGCGAAGGATATGCGGGAGCCTTTGGCGTGAGTGAGAATGATGCTGCCGCACCAGCCTTGGCAAGAAGCGCCTTACATGCGATTTGGCGAAGGTCAACTGGAGAATATTCTGCGCTCGCAAAAATATTTGCCAGCAAGGAAGCGCTCGAATCCAATGTCAAGGCTTTGATAAAGGCTAAATTTCCTGAATTTCAATTTGAAATATAAACTGTGCGGGATTGTACCACTCACATGCCTACCCTCATGGGATTTGCTTCACGCCGAATTTCGGCCTCTTGGTGGATAGCTCGCTGCCGCAGGAATGCCTGAATTTACCGGACGGCAACGGTCCAGGAACCCATGTCCTCAGTTCTTGCCCTCATCGGCCTGCACTTCGATGACCTCGACGAAACCGGCCTGGGGGCTGGCCGCCGCGTTGTACCGATTGGGCATCGGGGTAATGGACTCAACGGCCCGTTTTTGGATAGCCACGGCCAACTCGCGCAGATTGCGACCCACAATCCGCACCTGATGTCCGATGAAAGAGAGTGTGAGGGTATCGCGGTCCTTGCCCGACTCAAATTTCCCAAATTCCAGGTGGTGATACGATAGCAGATAAAATGATTCAGGATTCACTTCCAGCCGCAGGCCGTCCACTGGCACATTCTCGCCCATGACGCTTCGGCTTAAGGTATAGCAGCGAGAGGGAAAATTCATATTCCGATGCCTTGGTTATTGGTTTGGGTTTGGGTTAAATTTGGTGTGGACTGTTGATAGCCTCGGGATTGCGCGATTAATTCCGTGCGTCGCCTGGCCGACGCCCGCCTTGAATGCTCAACCGCGACTGCGCGGGCGGCATCGCGCCGTTGGGTTTCCCTCAAGTCGCGGGCAAAGCCTCCTTCCGGTTCGGCCATATCCATCGCCAGCGGACGATCCCCTGACCGCGCGATGTTGTCGCGCAATTGCTCCTTGTCGCCGGTGAAAATGTGGATGCCCTTCTTCCCGCGTGAAATGGTCACATACCATTGTTGATTATTGGTGGCGGCCTTGACTGCCGAGTCAGAGAACAGGACGTAATCCACGGACTTGCCTTGCGCAGCGTAGGACGTGACGGCGTAACCGCGAACGAACTGCCGGAACTCATTGTCCAACGTTCTGCCGTCCGCCAGTTTGATTTGCCCGTCGGCCCGCACGGCCTTGACCGTGACCAATTCGCCATTGGCGAGCTTCTTATTTTCAACGCTTCGCCCGTTCGCCTTCAATTGCAGCCTGTCCCCGGCGGACAAGACCATTTCTTTGCCTTGGCACACCGTCACCTTGTCCAATTGCTTGAAGGGAATCTTGGCCGCACGGGTTTCGTTCTCCACCGTCAAATGGCCGCTTTCGATGGACTTGAGCTTGGCCGATTCACCGGCCTTGAATCCGCGCACGTCGCGGTTAAACACCAGCACCGAATCGGGGGTATACGCGCGGGCCTCGCGCTTTTGCGCGCCCGTCAAATCCACCGGCAAAAATGCCGTGACCGTCGTTTCATCGTCGCCAATGCGTTTTTCATTTTTCAGCGCCGCCCGAATCGTATCGTTGACGGTGTGGATTTCATTCCAGCTTTGCGAGACGACCACGCAGGACTGATTTTGTTTGGCCAGTTCCAGATAACGGGCGGCAAGTTTTTCGTGCTGCTCCGTGAACGTGCATGGCTCAATGGCCTGCAATTGGTCCAAGCGCTTGAATGATTGCGCCAGCTTGCCGTCGCGGGCCTCCGCCACGGCCTGCCGGTATTGTTCAATCCACTGGCGTTCTGTTTTCGATTTCGCCAGGGCCGGATTCTGGCGGCGGATGTTCGTCAGTTCCACCGCCGGCAAGCCCGCATACTTCTCAATGGCCCGCAGGGCGTCCGTGGCCTCCACCGCCCCATGCTGCCGGGTGTCCCCGGACAGAATCACGCGGCCCTGATTCTCTTGCACCATCCGCAACAGCGCGTGCATTTGCTTACCGCCGATCTGTCCGGCCTCATCCACGAGCACGACTGTATTGGGCGGCATTTGCCGACGAGCCAGCAATGCACTGACGGTTTCGACATTTTCCAATCCGTCCTGTTCCAGCCCAATGACCTGTTGCCGTTGCGGAGCCACGACGTGAACGGGGCAGTTTCGTTCCTTCAATTCGCGTTGCACTTCGCGCAAGGTGAAACTTTTCCCCGTGCCCGCGCCGCCACGAAACAGGCTGACCAAATCAGGCGAACTCACCAGCCCGTTGACGGCCTGGCGTTGCTCTTCATCCAACTGGTCATTGCGGGCGCGGCAATCAAAGGCGAGCGAACCGCAGCGCTGTCGCCCGTCACTGGCCAGGCAAACAATCTGCCATTCCCGGTCCAGATGTTCCCGCGAAGTGACCTTGCCGGGGTGCTTTTCATCCCGCACGTAATCCCGCTGGCGCGTGACCGCCTGAACATCGGCCAGCCGGATATTCTCGCCCCTGGCATGTTCCAGCGCGTGCCGCCATAGGTCATGCTCGTTGACGACCGACCGCCGCTCAAAAACGTGCTCTTCGGCCCAAGCAACCGCTTTCTGCGCCATGTCGGCGGGTGCCTGGACAATCGGCGGTTCACTCACCGCCAGATTGCGGAGGGATTCACGTTCCGCCGCAGTCATTTGATTGTCCCACAGTCCTTGCAGCCGCGACAAAGGCATGTCGCGCACTTTCGGCGGACGTTCGCGATGCGCGATGTTCTCCCGAATCGCGGCCACGTTCGCATTGGCCTTCTCCGGCTCGCGGGCGAGCAGTTCCCTGGTCTTTTCGTCAATCTGCCGGTGCCGCTTGGAAAACTTTTCAATCAGTTCCGGGGCAACGCCTTTGATTTCAAAGTCGCCGCGCGGTTTGTTTTCGAGTTGATACCCGAATCGGACCAGTTCACGGGCCAATTCGTGGTAATAGACATTCTCGACAAACTTTTGAGCGGCGAGCATGTTGTGGTTTTGCAGCGCCTTCCATTGCTTCTCCACCGCGTCATAAGTCGCGTTGAACAGAATGCAATGACTGTGCAAATGCGGGTCCAGCGCCCTGGACGTGTCATGCCGGAACACGGCGGCTACAATGTTGCCGGTGGTGCGATCCGCGCACTGGCCATTTTTGCGAACGCGGGTGGCCGCAAAGGTTTGCAACTGTTCCAACGCCTCCGTCATGGCGCGGTCGTGTGCCTCAACAATGCGGGTGTCATCACCCGCCAGCGCCGCGATGGAAACCGATTTGGGTGGTGAAAACGTGAAATCGTAAAACACCCGGCGATTCGCGGCCTGATGTTCCACGCCGTTGGCGTCCATTTCCGTCCGCGTGGTTTTCTGGCGCAACGTCAGTTGCTCGCCGGTTTGAGGGTGGAGGTTTTCACAGAGGCGGATGAACTCAGCCTCTTTGGTCACGCCCGAAAGCCCCAATTCCGCCGCGCCCTGCCCGAACCAGTGGCCGGGGACATGCTGCCCTTCGGTGTAGTAGTCCCCCACCGAAAGGTGTTCCCGGAAGTACCTTTCCGCATTGGCCAGACTGCATTGTGCCTTGGCTGCCAGCATTTGTTTTCAATATAAACGAACCGGGCCGGACTCCGTTAACGGGCAGCGGGCGAGTTAAGGCGGGTTAGGTGGAATTCTCAGCCATTGTGATTTATTCACGTAATCGTATGCTATGAGCGCGTTGCCGCTGGTCGTGGTGGAATCTGAAATTATTGCAGTTGACGGCAATAAGCATAACGATACACAGACCAAATAAGCTAAAACTCATTTATGGCCATAACGATCAATAATCCCAGGCAGGTTGCCGTTACGCTTCCATGCGTTAAAAAAGGGCGTGCATTTCAAGTCGACAAGGCCCTCCAATCATTTCTCATAATTCGCGGCTGGACGCCGTTGAAAGCTGGCAAAACATACGCGACTATGGCGGCTCCGGATGGCACAAAGCCTCCGTTTATTTTCAATGTCGAAATTCCGACGCGGGAGCAAGTTTTGAACGAGGCAAAAGCAAAACACGCCACTCAAACTCCTTGGGCAGGCAAGTTCGGTGAATGGGTGGCTGTTTACCTACCACCACAACCCATAACCTCCACACAGGTCAGCGCCTTCACAGGCCAGATTGTATCTGGACCAAAATTTTCAGGTTTTACCCACGCTTCGTTTCATGTAGGTTTTCGATTATTCTGGGATTCAGAAGTTTTGATTCAAAACGAGGAATTCACGTACCACGAAAGCACCAGTCAGCCGATCCAGCCAGCAACGCTCAATTTTATTTTACCGGAAGAAATTTTGGAAACCGGCCTGGTTGAGGGGACTGCGTGCCGCATTTCCGTCAATTCCTACGAGCGCAACCCGGAGGCCCGACGTCAATGTATCGAAGTGCATGGCGCCAAATGCTGTATTTGTGGGTTTGATTTTGGATTGCAGTATGGCGCGGAAGCCCAAGGATACATTCATGTTCACCACGTTCGGCCACTGTCAGAGATCAAGAGCAACTATGTGGTCGATCCGGTCAAGGACCTGCGGCCAGTGTGCCCGAATTGCCACGCGGTATTGCACTTAAACAGTCTGTGCCGCAGCATTGATGAGGTCAAAGGTCTTTTGGTTAAGAACCGGAAGGATTGATATGGCACCTTGAAATTTCCCTAAATGCGTGGAAATTTAGGCAGTCCGACAATTAGGACGCCATCCGATGATAAGGCTTGGAAACTTGCTGTGGCCGCGCAATCCGAAAGGAAACGGCGCACCTCTCTTGCCAACGCAGGAATGGGAACTGGACGCACCCTTGCTCTACTTTTCCGACCACTCCCAGGACGTGTGGCGCATTCGGGACGCCTGCGAAGGCACGCAAATTTTCGGCGCGACCGGCTCCGGCAAGACCAGCGGTTCAGGCCGGGCGCTGGCACGGGCCTTTTTGCAGAATGATTTTGGCGGTTTGGTGCTGTGCGCCAAAACCGACGAGCCGGACTTGTGGTTTCGTTATGCCGAGGAGACCGGGCGGCAATCCGACATTATCCAGTTGTCCAAGGAACAGTTCAATTTTCTGGATTATGAAGCCAACCGGCCGGGCGCAGGGGCGGGCCAGACCGAAAATCTGGTCGCGCTGTTCATGCAGGTCGCCGAAATCGCCAACCAGCGTCACGGCAGTGCCGGGGCTGACCTTTATTGGGAACGGGCCGTCAAGCAGTTGCTCCGCAACGCGGTGGACCTCGTGGCCATCGCTCGCGGGACGGTGACGCTGCCGGAACTATTTGAGATCATCCGCACGGCACCGCAGGACATGGAGGAAGCCCGAAGCGAAGCATGGCAGGCTGAGTCGGCCTGCTTTAACTACGTTCAACAAGCCGGGACCAGAGCCGTGGAAAATCCCGACGTGCAACCGGAATATCAAATGACGGCCAAGTATTGGCTGGAGGAATTTCCCCGGATGGACAACCGCCCCCGTTCTTCCATCGTCTCGCTATTCACCACCTTGGCCGACAGTTTTTTGCGCGGGACCTTGCGGAAAATCTTTTCCAGCGGAACGACCGTCATCCCCGACCACACCACCTTGGGCCGAATCATCCTCGTGGATTTGCCGGTCAAGGAATGGAGCGAATTGGGGCAGTACGCCGGGGTGTTGATGAAATTCATGACCCAAAAGGCGTTGGAACGCCGACCGGTGGACGACACCCGTCCGGTCTTCATTTGGGCCGATGAAGCCCACTATTTCACCACGGCCTATGACCAAATCTTTCAAACGACCGCACGGGCGGCGCGGGCCTGCACGGTTTATCTGACCCAAAATTACTCCAATTACCTGAGCGCCTTGGGGGGTGAGGCGGCCCGTCCCAAGGTGGATTCTTTGCTGGGCAATTTGCAGACGAAGATTTTTCACCAGAACGGCGACACGACCACCAATAATTGGGCGGCGGAAGCCATTGGCCGAACGCTGCAATACCGGCTGTCATCGAGCGCCACCCACGGCCAGCAAGGTCCATCCCGAACCACAGGCGAGCAACAGGTGGTTGATTTGGAGTTGCAGCCGCGAGAATTCACCACGCTCTGGAAGGGTGGCCCGCACTATCGCGGCCTCGTTCAGGGAATCGTGTTCCAGAGCGGGAGACGATGGAGCAACGGCAAGACCTGGAAGCATGTCGTGTTTCCCCAATTCTGACGTATGTGGTTCACCCTGCCATTGGACGTGATCTGGAAACACCACATGGGGGAGCGCCACTGGACGTTTCTCCGGCTCATCGGCCACACGTTTTTCTTCAAAATTCCGCTCTTGGTCATCGGCGGCATTATGACTTACCGCCACCCGCCCGATATGGACCCGCCGCAAACGTTCAAGGATTATCTTCCGTTCATTGCCATCGAAGGGTTCATTTTGATCATGTGGGTTTTTGGCGTCGCCAACCTGGTTG
>CAZUBG010000115.1:0-16946 GCA_964618545.1 uncultured Bifidobacteriaceae bacterium
CCAAGGATTATCCCAAGGTGCAGTTCTTCCACTGCGGCGGCATGTGGCACGACGGGTTGCCGGACAATGTAGGCAGCTACTTCGGCTACATTGATGAGGCCGAGTATGTGGCGGGGATTGTCGCCGCCGAAAGCTCGAAGTCGAAGAAACTGGGCTTCATCGCGGCCAAACCGATCCCGCAGGTGCTGCGCAACATCAACAGCTACACGCTCGGCGCGCGCAGCGTGGCGCCGGCGGTCACGGTGCAGGTGATCTTCACCGGCGACTGGTCGCTGCCGGTGAAGGAGGCGGAATCGGCCAACAGCCTGATTGACCAGGGGGTGGATGTGCTGACGTGCCATGTGGACAGTCCCAAGGTGATTGTGACCACCGCCGAACAGCGCGGGATCATGTGCACGGGATACCATGCGAATCAATCGGTGCTGGCCCCGAAGGGCTACCTGACGGGGGCCGAATGGAACTGGTCGAAGGTGTACATGGATTATGCCGACTGGGTTCACTCGGGCAAATCGCTGATGGACGGCACCATCCCGCATTTGATTCGCGGCGGTTTGAAGGAGGGGTTCTGCAAGGTGTCGCCCTACGGCCCGCTGGTGAGTGACCAGGCCAGGTCGGATGCGGACGCGGCCAAGGCGAAGTTCATGGACGGCACGATGGTGATTTACAAGGGGCCGATCAAGGACAACACGGGCAAAGTGGTGATTCCCGATGGAACGGAGTTCAAGCAGCGCGACATCGAGTTGGAAAAAATGAACTATTTGGTCGAGGGAGTGTTGGGCTCCACCGGCAGTTAAGCAGGAGGTTGGGTTTCCCCCGGCCCCGCAGGGGGCGGGGGAAACTTTCCCTGAAGCGAGACGAGATTTCAACATGTCAACCATCGCAACCCTGGCAACCACGGCGAACCCGGCCCCGGCGGAACCGGTGTCCCGCAACTGGCGGGTGCTGGTGGAGTCGGTGGTGATCCCCGTGGGGGCGATCCTGGCGGCGCTGGTGGTGTTCGGCGTTTTCTGCGGGCTGGCGGGCGCGAGCCCGTTTTCCGTTTACCACTCGATCTACCGGGCGGCGTTTGGGAATTGGTATGCGTTTCAGAACACGCTGGTGCGGGCGGCGCCGATCATGTTGTGCGCGCTCTGCACGGCGCTGCCGATGCGGCTGGGCCTGGTGGTGATCGGCAATGAAGGGGCGCTGGTGATGGGCGGCCTGGGGACGGTGCTGGTGGGGGCCAACTGGGTGACGGCCCCGCATTACGTGGCGCTGACGGCCATGGCGCTGGCGGGCATGGCCATGGGGGGGTTGTGGATCATGGCGGTGGGGGCCATGAAACTGTACCGCGGGGTGAATGAAGTGATTTCGAGCCTGCTCATGAATTACATCGCCATTGCCATTTTAAATCACCTGGTCAACGGACCGATGCACGACCCGTCGAGCTTGAACAAGCCCTCGAGTTATCCGATTCCGGATGCGAATTTGCTGGGGAACATCCCGGGCTCCCGGGTCCACTTTGGGCTGATCTACGGGATCGTGGCGTGCCTGATCACCTGGGTGCTGATTGAGCACACGAGTTTTGGATTCAAGGTGCGGGTGAGCGGGGGCAACCTGGGGGCGGCTGGGATGGGGGGACTGGCGGTGGGGAAAATCAGTTTGACGGTGTGTTTTCGGGGGGGGGCGGCGGCGGGATTGGCGGGGATGGCGGAGGTGGCGGCGGTGCAGGGCTCGGCGAATGAGTCGCTGGTGACGGGCTATGGTTATGCGGGCATCCTGGTGGCCTTTGTCGGGCGGCAGCACGGATTGGGAGTCCTCCTGGTCTCGATTTTGCTGGGGGGAATTCTGGCCAGCGGCGGGATGCTGCAACGGGTGAACCATCTTTCGGACGCAACGGTGCTGGTGTTTGAAGGGATGGTGTTTCTGGTGATTCTCTACAGCGAATCCCTCTACGGACGGTTTAAAATTTTCCAGGAAAAAGCCGCATGACCAACACTGATTCCATCGGCTGGCTCGGGGTGCCCCTGGCGATCATGGCGGGGGCGATCCGCGGGAGTTCGCCCTTCCTGTTTGTGAGCCTGGGCGAGTGTCTCACGGAAAAGAGCGGAAAAATCAACCTGGGTCTGGAAGGCACGCTGCTGCTGGGGGCGATGAGCGCGTATGCGATTTCGTATAAAACCGGATCGCCCTGGCTGGGGGTGCTGGCGGCGGGGGCGGCGGGGGCGGTGCTGGGCTCGATTCATGCGTGGCTGTCGCAACGGCCCCGGGTCAATGACATTGCGGTGGGGATTGCGATGTTCATTTTTGGCAGCGGCCTGGCGTTTTTTATCGGCGACCCGTACATCCAGCCGATGGCGCCGCCGCTGCCGGGGATTCAACTGGGCAATTGGAGCCAGTTGCCGCAGCTCCAGTCGGCGTTGAAAATCAGTCCGCTGCTGGTGGCGGGGATTGCGCTGGCCTTTGTGTTCCACTGGTTCTTTCTCAACACGCGGTGGGGGATGTTCATCCGGGCGGTGGGGGACAACCCGGCGGCGGCGCGGGCGCAGGGGATCTCGGTGGTGAAGGTCCGCACGCTGTCCATCATGACGGGGAGTTTCATGGCGGGGATCGGCGGGGCGTATCTTTCGCTGGTGTATCCGGGGTCGTGGACGCGGCTGGTGTCCAGCGGGCAGGGATTGATGGCGGTGGCCCTGGTGATTTTTGCGCGGTGGGATCCGCGGCGCTGCCTGTACGCCTCGCTGTTGTTTGGCGGGGCGCAGGCGGTGGGGCCGGCGCTGCAGGCCGCGGGGGTGCAGTCCTATTATTATCTGTTCAATGCGGCCCCGTACATTCTGACGCTGGGCATCATGATTTTCACCTGTTCCCCCAAACGCAGTCTGGCCGGGGCTCCGGGAGCGCTGGGGAGCGGCGAATAGACCCATGAACAAATACGTACAAGCTGATCCGTATCCGTGGCCGTACAACGGTGATTTGCGCCCGCAAAACACGGTGTTTCTGGTCATTGACATGCAGACTGATTTTTGCGGGCCGGGCGGGTATGTGGATAAAATGGGCTATGATCTCTCCCTGACCCGCGCTCCGATCGGTCCGATTCAAAATGTGTTTTCGGCGGTGCGGCTGCTGGGGTACTCCGTTTTTCACACGCGCGAGGGGCACCGTCCGGACCTGGCGGATTTGCCGGAAAACAAGCGCTGGCGCAGTCAGCGGATCGGCGCGGGCATAGGGGATGCCGGCCCCTGCGGCCGGATTCTGACGCGGGGCGAACCGGGCTGGGAGATCATCCCGGAGTTGTCGCCGCTGCCCGGCGAACCGGTGATTGACAAACCGGGGAAGGGCTCGTTTTACGCCACGGATCTGGACATGCTGCTGCGCCGGCGGGGAATTCAGAACATCGTGCTGGCGGGCATCACGACGGATGTCTGCGTACACACCACGATGCGGGAGGCGAATGACCGGGGTTACGAATGCCTGCTGCTGGCGGACTGCACCGGGGCGACGGACTACGGCAATCATCTGGCGGCGCTGAAGATGGTCAAAATGCAGGGGGGCGTTTTCGGGGCCGTGGCGGATTCGCAGGCGTTTATCAAAGCCATCACATGAGCCCTCCCATTCCACCAGAACCGCCGTTGCCCGACGAGCCCTTGCGGCTCGAACTGGTCAATCTGGTGAAGCGGTTTGGCCCGCTGGTGGCGGTGGACAAGATTTCGCTGAAGCTGGAACCGGGGACGTTTCATGCGCTGCTGGGCGAAAACGGCGCGGGCAAAAGCACGCTGGTCAAGTGCGTGATGGGTTTTCATCCGGCAACGGAGGGGGAGATCATCATCCACCACCGCGTCCGGGAAATCAAGAGCCCGCATGACGCGCAGAAATACGGAATCGGGATGGTGTACCAGCACTTCACGCTGGTTCCGGCGATGACGGTGGCGGAAAACCTGCTGTTGCCGCGCAACGACATTCCCGGGATCATTCACTGGACGGCGGAGTTTGGGCGGTTGGAGGAATTCATGGCGAACGCGCCGTTCCAAGTGCCGCTGCACACGCCGGTTTCCCAACTGGCGGCGGGCCAGAAGCAAAAGGTGGAGATTCTCAAGCAGCTTTACCTCAAGAGCCGGATTTTGATTTTGGACGAGCCCACTTCGGTGCTGACGCCGCAGGAGGCGGACGAGGTGCTGGGCTTGCTCCGGCAGATGGTGGCGGGCAAAAAGCTGAGCATTATTCTCATCACGCACAAATTCAGGCAGGTCATGGATTTTTGCGATGAAATCACCGTGATGCGGCGGGGGAAGTTTGCCGGGGCGGGGAAGGTGAAGGATCTGACGGTGGCGGACATGTCGCGGATGATGCTGGGGGAGCAGCGCACGGCGGTGGGGGTTGAGAAGAGCCGGACGGCGCCCGGCGCGCCGGTGCTGGAGATCGCCGAGCTGCATGCCGACCGCGACAACGGCCTGCCTGCGGTGAAAGGGGCCTCGCTGACGGTGCGCGCCGGCGAGATTGTGGGGATTGCGGGGGTGTCCGGCAACGGACAGCGGGAGTTGGTGGAGGTGCTGGGCGGCCAGCGGATGGCGGTGTCCGGCCGGATCAAAGTGGAGGGGCAGACGTATGCCGCCACCCGCCGGGAGATGCACGCGCACCAGTTGTTCGCGCTGCCGGAGGAGCCCCTGCGGAACGCCTGCGTGCCGGACATGAGCGTGGCTGAGAATCTGGCGATGCGGAATTTTGACCGGCCGCCGCTGGCCCGCCAGGGCTGGCTGCTGAACCACCGGGCGATGCTGAAAGCGGCGCAGGCCGCCATCCAGGGCTTCAACATCCGGACCCCCTCGCCGGCCACGCCGGTGAGAAATCTTTCTGGCGGCAATGTGCAAAGAACCGTACTGGCGCGCGAACTTTCCTCCGGCGTGCCCCGGCTGCTCATTGTCGCCAACCCCTGTTTCGGCTTGGATTTCAACGCGGTGGAATTCATCCACCGCCAGCTTACGGAGGCGCGCAACCGCGGGGTGGGCATCCTGCTGGTCAGTGAGGATCTGGATGAGTTGCTGGCGCTGGCGGACCGGATTTTGGTCATGGCCGGCGGCTGCCTTGTTTATGAAACCCCGGCGGAAAACGCCGACATCAACGTGATCGGCCAGAAAATGGCGGGACACTAAACCCCCAACCCCCATGAAAAAGAAAAACGCCCCCCTGGTGATTGATGCGGAACCTTATGGGTTTGAATTAAGGCCCGCCGCCTGCGCCCTGCTGATCATTGACATGCAGCGGGATTTTCTGGAGCCCGGCGGGTTTGGCGAGATGCTGGGCAATGACATTTCGCAACTGCGCGGCACGATCGGACCGAACAAGACGCTGCTGGCCGCCTGGCGCGCGAAGGGGTGGCAGGTGCTGCACACGCGGGAGGGGCACCGGCCGGATCTGACGGATCTGCCGCCGGCCAAGAAAATTCGCGGGCGCGGCCGGAAAACAATTGGCGATGCCGGCCCGATGGGGCGGATCCTGGTGCGCGGACAGGACGGTCATGACATCATTCCGGAGCTGTATCCGCTGCCGGGTGAACCGGTGATTGACAAGCCGGGCAAGGGCGCGTTTTACGCCACCGATCTGCATTCCATCCTGCAACACCTGGCCATCAAACAGCTCATTGTCACCGGCGTGACGACCGAGGTGTGCGTGAACACCACGGTGCGGGAGGCGAATGACCGCGGCTACGACTGCCTGGTGCCCTCGGATTGCGTGGGTTCCTACTTTCCGGAATTTCAAGAAATGGGATTGAAAATGATCAAGGCCCAGGGGGGCATTTTCGGCTGGGTGAGTGACTCTGGCAAAATCCTGGAGGCGATCGGATGACTTTTTCCCAACAACAAAACCTCAAACCAAAACCATCAACCATAGAAAGATCCAACCATGACAACCTTCAAACCAAAACTCTGGGTGCCGGGCGACTGGAACGCGCTGTTCGGCTTCGGCACCAACATCCTGGTCAACCTGCTGACCCTCACCGGTTTGCTGCACTTCGTCCTGAAGATGCCGGATGACCTGGTATTCGGCCGCATCCTGCCCGCGACGGGCCTGATGATGTGTTTAAGCACCCTGTACTATGCCTGGCTGGCGTACCGGCTGGCCAAACGGACCGGGCGCACGGATGTCTGCGCGCTGCCCTCGGGAATCAGCGTGCCGCACATGTTCATCGTGACGTTTGTGGTCATGATGCCCATTCTGCTGAAAACCGGCGACCCGGTGGAAGCCTGGCAGGCGGGGCTGACCTGGGTGTTTGTGCAAAGTTTTGTGCTGATGATCGGCGGATTTGTCGCGCCGGTGATCCGCCGAATCACGCCGCGCGCCGCGTTGCTGGGGTCGCTGGCGGGGGTTTCCATCACGTTCATTTCCATGAGTCCGGCGGCGCAGATCTTTGTGAACCCGCTGATCGGGGTGGTTTGCTTCTCGGTGATCATGCTGAGCTGGTTCGGCGGCGTGCGGTTTATCGGGGGCCTGCCCGGCGGCCTGATGGCGATTGCGGTCGGCTCGATCATCGCCTGGGGGTCCAACGTGTTTGGCTTTAGTTTCAGCGGATTGAGCGGGGCCAATCTTGCGCAATCGGTGGCGAATTTCCATTTCCACGTTCCGATTCCGGCGGTGTCGCATGTGTTTGGCGGTTTCAAATACCTGAGCATCATCGTGGTGACGGCGATTCCCTTCGGCATTTATGATCTGGTCGAGGCGATGGACAACGTGGAAAGCGCCTCGGCGGCGGGCGACAGCTTTCCCACCACGCGGGTGCTGACGGCGGACGGGGTGGTGAGTCTGATCGGCTGCCTGATGGGCAACCCGTTCATCAATGCAGTGTATATCGGCCATCCGGGCTGGAAGGCGATGGGCGGGCGGATCGGCTATTCCGCCGCCACGGGGATCCTGGTGATCATCCTCTCATGGCTGGGGGTGATCTCGCTGCTGATGGCGCTGATTCCGGTGGTGGCGATTCTGCCGATTCTGCTCTACATCGGCATGCTGATCGGATCGCAGGCGTTCCAGGAGACGCCCAAGAAGCACGCGCCGGCGGTCATTCTGGCGCTGGTGCCGCAGATTGCCGCCTGGGGCAAAACGCAAATTGACAACGCCCTGGGGGCCGCCGGGACGAATGCGACGTCGGTGGGCCTGGACAAACTTTCGGGGAATGGCGTGCTTTATCACGGACTGAGCGTGATGGGCGGCGGGGCGACCCTGGCGGGGATGGTGCTGGCTTCGATTGCCGTCTTCATCATTGACCGGAAATTCATGTACGGCGCCTACTTTGCGCTGGCGGGCGCGGTGCTGACCTTCTTCGGACTGATGCACGGGGAGCACGTGGGCCTCGGGCAGACTCCGCTGGTGGCCTTCAGTTACCTGATTGTGTTCGCCATCCTGGTTGGCTGTGCAAAGTATTCCGTGACCGCAAAAGTGAACACGGAAGTGGAGGATCTGCAGATGGAAGCGAAGCCAGCCTGAAGCGCCGGCCTTATTTTCCGGGGCGGCGACCGGCCGCGGCCGTCCCCATCAAGTGCAGGGAGGGGTTAAAACATTGAACTGTTTTAACCCCTCTCATTTTTGACGGTGGCCTTCAGTGTTCTTTTCGAGCAAATAGGCGCGCCAGCCGCCGAATTGGGTGATCTCCGCCTGATTTTCGCAGAGCATGGCTTCACCCAAAACCCCGAGCACTTCGGAGCCGTCCTCGAGTTTGATCTTGCCGACGCACAGGCCGGGCGGTTCGGCGAGGAGGATGGCGGAGAGCCCTTCCGGTGGAACCGCCCAAACCTCCAGATCCACGGCGACCCCGCCGGACTCGGCGCGCATCATGGCGGGATGCCGGTCGTTGATGGACCAAATCCGGTAGGCGGGGGCGGTCCGGATTTCGCGCACAAAGGTCGCGCCGACGGCGAGGAGGTTGGAATTCAACTCCAGGCCGCGCATCAAGGTGCCGTTGACCGCCAGCAAAACCCGGGTTGGAAATTTCACGGGTTGCTCGTAAATGGCCAGCACAATGCATCCGGTTTCGCTGAGCACGCTGTGGCTGGTGCCGGGGGGATTGATGATCAGCGTGCCGGCTTCGGTCCGGCTGTTTTCGTCCACCTGGGACCCGGCTAGGACAATGATGTGCTCATAACCGATGTGTTCATGCAGCGCCACGCGGCCGCCGGGTTGAAAGCGCAGGAGCACGGCCGTGGGGCCGGTGACCCCATCGCCGTAGAGCCGGTAGATTTCGACGGACGGCTTGAAGGGCTTCCAGGGGATGCGGTGCTGCCAGCCTGATACATGAAACAAATCGGTGAGCTTTAACACGGAATCTGCTTGATTCAGCATGAATTGAGTATGGCAGAACACCCGTAAACGTAAATGCAAAACGTTCATTAAAACAATGAAAAAAGCTAATTCGGCGCGGGCGGCGCCGGAATTTGGCGCGGGAGCGGAAACCCGCCCCCCGGGGCCTCCGGGCAGTCCATTGGCGCGACAGGACTTTGCCGCAGTCATGGCCTGCTTCGGGTCTGAACTGAAATGACCCGCCTTGCCACCCGTCAGCCGCAACGTGGCCTTTACGCCGCTTTATCACCCGCCAGTCCGCAGTCGGATCGGGCCGTTTTCCGCCCTTCCGGTCCGCCGGCGGCATTGGCCGGGCTGGCCGGTTTTCTTGCTCGACAGGCCCGCTTCAATGTTGGAAGATTCGCCCGACGATGAAAGCACAGCACAACCGTTCGCACCGTTTATGATGCGAAGTGAGAGACATTGCCGCCTGGCTCCCGGTCTGGTCTCACCCGCGGAGGGGTGACGAGAACGACGTGGCGAACGCAGCTTCAAACAACACGAAATGAACAGCAAACCGTTAAATTCCTCGGAAATCCAGTTGATTTACAGTGCCGACGGGGGCGGCACCCCGCCGGAGGTGGGAGGGCCCCGGATCAACAAAGTCCGGAAGTTTTTTGCGGGCCTGAAGGGACGGCAGAAGATTTTGGACGTGGGCTGCGCCAACGGCGCCATTCTCAAATCGTTCAGCCAGCAGCATGAACTGCATGGCGTGGACATTTCCGAGTTTCTGATCAAGCAGGCGCAGGCCAACGGTTTTCAGGCGCGGGTGCATGACCTGCTCAATGACCGCCTGCCGTATGAGGACGGCACCTTTGATTATGTTTTCAGCGGTGAGACCATTGAACACCAACTGGATACGGATTGGTTTTTGCAGGAATTCAACCGGGTGCTCAAGCCGGGCGGCCGGGTGGTGCTTACTTATCCCAATATCCGCACGCCCACCGGCATCGCCATGATGCTGTTTTTTGACATGCCGCCCATGTATTCGGCACGGTACCGCTCGCCCCACTTCCGGGACTTCACTTTCCGCAGCATGAAGCTGGCGCTGTCCAAGCATGGTTTCCGGCATGAAAAATCCATGGGCAACGCCTTTTATCTGCCCAAAATCGGCGAGTTCGCGGTTGGGCTGGCGTCCCTGTTGCCCTCCTGGTCGCACCAAATCATCACCGTCGCGGAAAAAATTGAGAACTCCAAGTATGCGCCGGAAGACGTGAAATCGGATAATCTCATCTTTGGAAGTTAGAAAGAATATGCGCATTGTGCCGGTCCGGCTCGGGGAACGCAGCTACTCCATCAAAATCGGCGCGGGCTTGCTCGCGCGCCTGGGGGGGGAATGCGCGCGTTTGAAACTGGGCCGGCGTGCCGCGATCATCACCGATGCCAATGTCGGGCCGCTGCTGGCTTCCGCCGCCCAAAACTCATTGTTGGCCGCCGGCTTTGACCCCGTGCTCATCACCGTTCCGGCGGGGGAAACCGCCAAGAACCTCAAATTTGTTCAGGCGTGTTACGATCAACTGGCCGCGCATCGCTTGGATCGTCAGTCCTTCGTGGCGGCCCTCGGGGGCGGGGTGGTCGGCGACCTGGCCGGTTTTGTGGCGGCCACCTATTTGCGCGGCATTCCCTTCGTGCAGGTCCCCACCACGCTGTTGTCGCAAGTGGACAGTTCCGTGGGCGGCAAGGTGGGGGTGAATCTGGCGGCGGGCAAAAACCTGGTCGGCGCGTTCTATCAGCCCAAACTGGTGTTGTGCGACCTGGATTCCCTCAAAACCCTGCCGCCGCGCCAATTTGCCAGCGGTCTGGCCGAGGTGATCAAATACGGGATTATTTACGATGCCCCCTTTTTCGCACGCCTGGAACGCCACCTGCCCAGGCTGCTGGCGGGGGAGGCCAAAGTCTTGACCGCCGTGATCGCCCGCTGTTGTGAAATCAAGGCGCAAGTGGTGGGGCAGGATGAAACCGAGGGCGGTCTGCGCGCCATTTTGAATTTCGGCCACACCATTGGTCACGCCATTGAAAATATTTCCGGTTATGGCAAATATTTGCATGGCGAGGCGATCGCCATCGGCCAGGTGCTGGCGGCCGGCCTTTCCGTTCTACAGCACGGCTTGGCGGCGGCGGAGTCCGGGCGGATTACCCGGTTGTTCACCCGGGCCGGCCTGCCGGTGAGCATCAAATTAACTCCGGCGCAGCGCCGCAAACTCTGCACTGCCATGTTGCTGGACAAAAAAGTCAGCGCCGGGGAGGTCAAGTTTGTGCTCGCCAAACGGATCGGGGCGGTGAACTACGGCTGCCGGGTCCCGCAGGCGTTGATCGAACGGGTTTTGGCCGGGGCGTCCAAGCCAGTGTAAACTCAAACCCATCCCCAGTGTCAGGGTGTCACTCCGTGACTCATTCAGGTGTGTCGGTTTGGCGCAGACGGCCCACGCCATTTTTGCCTTCCTCGCCGTAAACTTCTTATTTTAATGATTTTTGAATAAATCCGGCTCCGGCATGGCCTTTGCTAAGTTCATTCCATGGGAACTGTTCATCCTTGGGGGATGAATCCGGATTCCCGCCCGCCCTGACCGGACTTAATTGGCAGACCCGGTTGTGGCGTTTCCTTTAACCAGTCTGCAATGGAAAGGTTGTAACTATGAATGCATTGGCTCGTTGGAATCCCCTCCGGGACATGGAAGACATGCACCGGCGGATCTCCTCTCTCATTGACTGGAATCCGCTGCGCCGCAGCACCCTGAGCGGGGAGGACGAAAACATCACCGTCCCGGAATGGGTCCCGTTGGTGGACATCGTGGAAGATGAAAAGGAATACCTGGTCAAAGTCGAACTGCCGGAAGTGCAAAAGGACGATGTGAAGGTGACCGTGGAAGGCGGCACGCTGACCATCTCCGGGGAACGCAAATCCGAGAAGGAGGTCAAAGGCCGGAGACTCCACCGGGTGGAACGTTATTATGGCAGTTTTGAACGCAGTTTCAGCATCCCGGATGACGCCGAATCCAATGAAGTGAAGGCGGAATTCAAGGATGGCATGCTGCGCGTGCATCTGGCCAAGAGCGAGCAGGCCAGACCCAAACAAATTGACGTGAAAGTCAGCTAATCGCCGTTAGCCCGGAGCGTGTGACCCGCGCACGCTCCGGGATTCGCCTGCTCTCCGCTGCTGAACGGGCCGGCGCGCCGGTCAATTTGTGTCGAATTTGTAACCTTGTTTTGCTTGACTTTTTCTACTGATTTGGCATGGTGGTATTAGATTCGACACCAGAAAATTCTCTGACGACGCGCTTATGAAAACCACGAATTTCTCGCGGACCTTCATCCCCGGCGGTTGGTTGTGTGCATTCTTATCACTGGTGTTGGCCACTCCAGTCTTTGCTCAAGTTCTCCCTTCCTCTCTTTTTTCGACACTGGGTCCGGTGGTAAGAATCACCAGTCCGGCGAATCACGCCACTTTTTTCACGCCGGTGGATCTTCCCATTTTTGCCTTTGCCCACGATGGGGTGGATGCCCTGGCCGTTTATGACAGCGTGGAGTTTTACGCCAGCAACTCGCTCGGGACGAAGATTGATCTGGGGGCGGGAGTGCGTCTCAGTGCTGCGCCCCCCGTGTTTGAGCCCTATGCCTGGCTTGGTCTCGCCGGAGGTGCTCGATTGGGCGCCGTGTATTGTGTGGTGTGGACGAACGTCCCGGCCGGCTCCTATGTGCTGACCGCAGTGTCCGGTGGCAGGGAGACGAACGGGACGATCTTGAAACCGGAAATCAACACCCTCTCCCGAACTTCCGCGCCGGTGAACATCACCGTTCTTGTTTCCGCCACAAACACGAATCCGACGGATGTGGTGGGCATCCTGGCCTCTGATCCGGTGGCCGTCTCCGGCACGAACGCCTGCTGGATCTGGCCGGGCATGACCAACGCCACGCCCTCGTGGACCAACTGGCCGCCAAAACAATGGGGGGCCTTCACCAATTGGGGGCCGAAGAACGGGCTCTTCACCGTGCGCCGTTTCGGTGATGCAAGCAGCAACCTGACCGTCAATTACACCGTCAGCGGCACGGCGGTCAGCAACATGGATTTTGTCGGCCTGCCGGGCAGCGTGACCATTCCCGCCGGTGATGCCTATGCCCTCATTCCGGTTGTGCCGCTGGACAACAGCGCCAGCAATTATTCCGGCACAGTGATTGTTTCCTTGAACCCCGCCACCAACGCGGATTATACGCTGGGCTATCCCCGGCGCGCGGCTGTCGTCATTCGTGACTACTGGCCCCGGCCCCTGCCGTGGCTGTTGGCCGACCGCAGTTTTCATTTCAACACCAATGGTCCGGACGGGGCCTGGTTTTACCTGCAACATTCCGGCGACCTGTTGAACTGGACCACCGACTGTACCAATCAGGTGGTCCATGGCTCCATTGATTATGTGGACCCCGACGCGCCCAGCAATTCCATCCGGTTTTACCGGTATTTGCCGTTGACGAACGGGCCGGCGGATTAAACCAGCTTCTTCCACTTCTTGTCCGCGCCCAGTTTCTTCACCAGTTCCTTGATCTTCTGCGCCTCGCTCTTGGGGGCGATCAACAGGGCGTCATCCGTTTGCACCACGATCGTGTCCTTGAGCCCGACCAGGGTGATGGGCGTGCGGTTCTTTTTGCGGGCGTCGAAAATGATGTTGCGGGCGGCGTCCACCTGGATGATTTCGCCCGGGCCGCAATTGCCCGCCGCGTCCGGCGGCAAATGCCGCGCCAGGGCGGGCCAGGCGCCCAGGTCATCCCAGGCAAAGGCCCCGTCGGCGCAGACCACATTTTTGGCCTTCTCCATGAGGGCGAAATCAATGGAGATTTTGGTGATGGCCGGATACTCCTTCGCCAGCACTTTGGCGAGTTTCGCCGGGTTGTTCGCCACCTTGAACCAGCGCTGGCAGGCCGCAAACATTTCCGGCTGGTGCAGTTGCAACCCTTCCGTGACGGTCACAAAACTCCAGACGAACATCCCCGCGTTCCAGCGGTACTGCCCGCTTTGCAGATAGGCCACGGCGGTTTCGTGGTTCGGCTTTTCCACGAATTGTTCCGCCCGGAAAAAGGTCGTGGCGTACTTTTGCACCCCCTCCGGCGGCGGCAATTCGGCTCCGATGTGGATGTAACCATAACCCGTGGCCGGTTCCGTGGGCTTGATGCCAATGGTCACAATCACCCGGCCGCGCGACGCCACGTCGAAGGCGTCGGCCAGCACCTGCTGAAACTGCTTCTCCCCGGGAATCACATGATCGGCGGGCAGCACGGCCATCACGCCCGTGGTGGAGCGCGCCCCCGCCAGCGCGGCCCCCAGGGCCACGGCGGCGCAGGTGTCGCGGCCCATGGGTTCCGCCACCACGTTTTCCTTGGGCAGTTTGGGCAGTTGTTGGCGCACCGTGGCGGCCTGGGCCTGGTTGGTGATGATGAAAATGTTCTTCAGCGGCACGAGCGGCAGCACGCGGTCCACCGCCTGTTGCAGAAAGGAGCGCTTGCCCAGCAGCGTGAGCAGTTGTTTGGGCGTTTTTTCCCGGCTCAACGGCCAGAATCGTTCGCCGCGTCCGCCGGCCATGATAACAACAAAGTGATCCTCGTTTTGTGTGCGGTTTTTCATAATTAAGACCGGGCGAAAGCTAACATTGCCGGCCGGCCCAATGCAAAACTCAAATTCCAAAAATTTCCGGCGCGCCGGCCTCCGGCCCCCGGCCGTTCCTCCCGCCAGCCATTGGACGAATCATTTTGTCCCACCCGGTCGGCCTTTGAAAAAATTATCCGTGTCTTATCGTGTCTTATCGTGTCTTTCCGTTTTGCCGGTCGGGCTTGAGCCGGAGATGAATGCGGACGTCCGCCGGTCTCCGGGGCAATCCCGAAAATCAGCCCGGCCGCCCCGTTTGCAGGAGCCGCTCCGGCCACCGGTAATGATATCATCCCCTTCCTGCCAACACGGTGGCACACAGGGCGGGACATTCACAGGGTAACACACAAGATATTTAAAAAATCTTCAACCGGGGTTAGGGTCCGTCAAAAATAAACTTTACAGGCTGACGCCGGAATTTCGACGGCTGGCCAGGCGCGAACGAGGAGCATCGCCAAAAGGTTCTGTGACGAGTGAGCAACGCCGCCCGCCGCCAAAAAAGCCAGTCAGGTTGCCACCTGAATTTACTGCCGGCTCCTTAAATGCTTGTCAGCCAAAGGGATCGGAGGAAAAACGAAGAAAAAAGGGGGCTTTTTAACCTCGAAATAATCAACATGAGCAAACGAAGACGGGGAAATTTTTTAATCACCGAGGCACGGGGGACACAGAGGAAAACGGGAGCGTAATGGCAGGAGACGGCGTCACGGCGTGTTGCCCAAGTCAAAAACGAGGGGATTTTTTGCGTTCGGGAGCAGCAAAATGCCGGATAATCCTTCGTTTTTCAACGTGCTGCGGCTCACCGAGCCGCCCTCCGGGGCTTGGTCAACACGCCCGCCAGGAGGCTCAGATATCCCGGGGGTTGGTTGCCCAGGCGGCAACGGCGAACCCGGTGGCAAGGTGGCAAAATCGCTGAACCATCCCGCTTGCCTTTGACGGGAGATGGCGTAGCATGGCGGCACAACCCGTTTTTATCAGGAGATGTGTTGTGACGACTCAATCAGAGACAAAATGGAACAGGGTCTGGCGTCCGGGCTGGCTGCCGGCGGTGCTGGTGGCCGGTTTGTGGGCGCGCTTTTGGGCGGGCACCTGCGGCCACAATTACGATTTTGATTCCTACCGGTTGGTGACGGGCATTCTGGAGCAGGGCGGGAATGTTTATGCCGGCACCTGCCGCTACAATTACGGGCCGGTCTGGTTCCACCTCCTGCACCTGTTCGACTGGCTGGCCGGGCGCAATCCGGAGGTCTTTCGCTGGCTGCTGATCGGTTTTCTGAGCGCGGTGGATGCGGGAATTGCCTGGGTGCTGTGGCGGAAATTCGGGCGGCGGGCGGCCACGCTGTTTTTCCTGAACCCGGTCTCAATTCTGATCACCGGCTATCACAACCAGTTTGACAACACGGCCCTGCTGCTGGGACTCTGCGCGGTGCTGCTCTTCGGCGATGATTTCCATCATCCCGTCGGCCGCCGCAAGTTTGCCGGGCTGGTGGTGCTGGGCCTTTCACTGATGACCAAGCACATTCTGTTCGCCTTTCCGCTCTGGCTGGCGGTGAAACAAAAGGGGCACTGGCAAAAATGCCTGGTCCTGCTCGTGCCGGTCGCCATTTTTCTGTCAGGCTTCGCCCCCTACTGGGCGGAAGGCCGGGCGGGCATCCTGGCCAACGTCTTCCTGTACAAATCCCGACTGACGGCATATTTGTATAATTTCGCCATGCCGGCCGCCATTCACGATCTCCTCAGCGCCGAGATGGTCTGGCTGGTGTTGCTGGGCGGGTTCGCCTTTGTCCTGCGGCGGAAATCCGCGCTGGAAACCCTCCTGTTTTACACCGGCGTGCTGGTGGCCGCGTCCCCGGCCACCCTCAATGAATATCTCGCCATCCCCGTCGCCTTCACCGCCGTCCATGTCAACTGCTTCACCGTTTCATACACGATTCTCGCCGCCTGCCTCCTCTCCGCCGATGCCGAAGGCCCGCATTTGTTCCACCTCCAGACGGCCGGCAACGCCGGCCCGGCGGTCTACCTTCTGGCGCTGGCCCTGCTTTGGGGGGTCTGGCGTGACAACCTGTTTAACCTCCTGAACATATGCCGCCGGGAGATCAACCTCCAGCTCGGACCCGAGGCTGGGAGACGGCCGTGAATTTGTTTTTGTCTCCCCCCGGCGGCCGGGTCGGCACCGCATCGAAAATCCTGCCGGCTGCGTTTTTCCAGAACCTCCGCCAGCGTGCCGGTCAGCCAGGCCAGGCTCAGAAAGGCGGCGCTGACGATGAAGGCGATGGCGAATTCGTACCAGCCGGCATCCGACAAACGATCATCCACCAACAGATAAATGGGGGTCCAAAAACCCAGGGTGAGGCCGGCGGCCATGAACAGCCCCCGGGACCAGGCCGGGCCATATTTCGACGGCTCCCCGGCCCCCTCAGTTTGGGCGGGTTGAACTGACGTTGTCATGTCCGATATTTGCCATGGAATCCCCCTGCGGGGAAAGCAAAAAAAACGGAAACGGAAAGCCGGGGATTTTTTAACCGCGAAACAGGCGAACCACGCGAACGGGCGGGAAAGGTCTGGGTGAAGCATCTCGTTGCGCCGCAACGACTTGCAAACCGGGTCGGGCAGGGGGCGTTTTTTGAGTTGATTTTGCCCGGCCAACAGCGGCTTATGGGGGCAGACCCATCAGTTGTATGAATTCCGGGGCGACCATTTTAAACGAAGACCCAAGGCCGGTGCCGGGCGATCCAGGCGCGTTTGCGCCCCGGCGGAGCGCCAGCTTCCCCGCCGGAGCGCGGGTCTGCGACCCGCAGCGCGTTGAATTCAGACCCAAGCCCGGACAAGTCGCCCCCGCCTGTTTCCCCGCCGGAGCGCGGGTCTGTGACCCGCAGCGCATTGAATTCAGACCCAAGCCCGGACAAGTTGACCCCGCTTGATTCCCCGTCGGAGCGCGGGTCTGTGACCCGCAGCGCGTTGAATTCAGAACCAAGCCCGGACAAGTTGACCGCGCCTGTTTCCCCGCCGGAGC
>CAZUBG010000116.1:0-16945 GCA_964618545.1 uncultured Bifidobacteriaceae bacterium
ACCGAACCGCAAGACAGCAGCCGGTTCCCCAAATCATACTGATTGGTGATGATCACCCCGTTGAAATTCGTTTGGTAAATGGGGTTGCCCTCCAAGTCGTAGCCGAAACTCTCGCTCTGGCCCCCCGGCAGCGTCCGCCCGATCCGGTGGCCCAGGGCATCGTATTGGAAGGTGGTGGTGCGCCCGGCCGCATCGGTTTGGAGCGTCTCATTGCCCAATTCGTCATAGCCATACACCGTGGTGGCCTGCTGGCTCGTCCCGGCCGCCAGCGTGACCGCGTTCAGCAATCCGCGGAAATCGTAGGCATACTGGGTGATCACCCCCGCCTCATCGGTTTGCTGAATCTTCCGGCCCAGCCCGTCGTAATAAGTGTAGGCGATCACCGTGCCGCTCCCGGTGGGGGCCGGCGTGATGGTTTCAATCAACCGGTCGGAGGTGTCGTAAACGGACCGGGTCGTGTGCCCGGCGGCATCCGTCACCGTGAGTTGATTGCCGTTGGGATCGTAGGTGGAGATCGTGCTCAGCGAAAGGTTGCTGGCGGCCGGCGGCAGGCTGGCATTGGTCCAATAACAATAATTGAGATACACCAGGGTGTTGGTCAGGCGGTTGTTCGCGTCGTACTGTTTCTGCGTCACCAGGCCGCGCGGGCTGACGGTGTACTGCACGTTGCCCAGGGCATCGTAGAAGGTCAGGGTGGAAGTGAGCACATTGCCCACACCGCCAACCACCAGTTTGCCCTGCGTCGCGGTCGTGCCCAGCGCCACATAATCCGTGCCCGGCATGGCCGCGACCAGCGTCAGGGTGAGGCTCGCCAACCGGACGGAGGCGATCACCCGGCCGGAGGCGTCGTAGGCGTTGGTGGTGGCCGGGGCGACGGTGACCCCCAGGCTGTTGGTCACCGTGCGGTCCTGCACATACAGGGACCGGCCCTGGGCGTCGTACACCGTCCGGCTGACCGTGCCATCCGGGTAATCGGTCTCAATCAGATTGCCGTTGTAATCGTAAACGCTGGTGGTCACGCGCCCGGCGGCATCCGTGCTGGTGGCCTGCTTGTCCAACTGGTTGTAGGTCAGCGTGGTGGTTTGGGCGGCCAGAGTCGGCGAGGTGGCGCTGACCGTGGTGGTCAGCAGGCGGTTTTGCGCATCATAGGTGTAAAGCGTGGTGATGGTTTGGGTGCCGCCATTGACCGTGCGGGTTTTAACCTCAGAGGCTTTGTTCCCGTTGGCATCGTAGGAGTATTTGACCGTAACGGTCGTGCCAAAGAAGTTGTTGCTGGTACCCCAGCCTTGGGTCACGCCCGTCTGGTCCCCGAACGAATCGTAAGCGTATCGCGTGACGTTGGTGAAAAACATATATGGGGCGATCTGACATTCGCAGGCAACCAACCCATAATTGGTGTAGGCATAGGTGGTGACGGTCCCGGACGGATCGGTCTCCCGCAGCGGGTTGCCATTATTGTCATAAATGTAAGAAGTCACATTGCCATTGGCGTTCATTGTGCCGAGCGGTTCGCCAAAGGAATTGAGGGTTTGCGAGGTGCTGCTGCCGGTGGCGGCGGTCTGGCCGGTAAGCCGACCCTTGGAATCGTAGCTGTAGGTGGTGACGTTGCCATTGGCATCGGTCTGGGTCTGCAACTTTCCCTGGTCATTGTAGGTGTTCTGCGTGGCCAGAGCCGGGGCGGGGACGGGGCCATTGGTGGGCTGCGTGGCGCCGGAGACCGCCCCGGAAGCGTCCCCGGTCACCAGCACGGTGCTGGTCGCGGTGGTGGAGGACGTGGTGAGCGTGACATTATTGGACTGCACCTGAAAGATGTTCGTGCTGTTGCCGGTGATTTGGGCCAGGAGATCGCCCGTACCGTTGGTGTAAACATTGTGCACCAGACGCACGCCCCGGGCGTCAAAGGCGTCGGTCAGCCGGTTAAAATCATTGGTGTCGGAGGTCGCGTTGGTTCCGTACAGGAACCAATTGGTTTCGTAAAGCGCCATGGTGCGGTTGACGAGTTTTTGAACTTGCGTGAGCTGGTTGTTGACGACGACATAAACCAGGACGGGCAGACCGCCCGTTCCTCCCACCGGGTCATACACGGAAATATTGGTGGTGCCAGCCTGGGGCGAGCTGTAGCCAAAGCTCACACTGCGCCCGCAGGAATTGCTGATGGATTGGAGGGTGTCATTGGCATTGTAGGCGTAAGTCAGCGTATTGCTGTTAAGGTCAATGGTTTGAGTCAGCAGCCAGGTGTCCCCAAAGCCGTTGGTGTTTTGCAGGCCGAATATGTCCGTGGTGCCATTGGGGGCATTGTAGGTAAAGGTCGTCGGCGCGGCGTTCACCGTCAGTGGCGATCCCGTCCAGCTACTTTGATCGCCACCCCCGCCCCCACTCAGGTTAGTGATGCCATCACTCGTCAAAGCGCCCCCCATCGCGCTGAATTCCTGATAAATCATGTTGATCTGGGAGTCCCAGTCTGAAGGACTGCTGAAAGGATAGGCGTAGTCAATATCGGAATAAAACTGGGGTGCGAACACATCGCTCGTACCGTCCGGCAGGCTGACGGTCAGGGTATGGCCCCCGCTGTCAAAAATGCTATACTCCGGCCCCATGCTCGGGCTGTTTTGGTAAATCCCGCTCCAGCCTGAACTTAAATTGGTGGACAAGCTCACGCTGGCCATATTCCAACTGGGCATCCAGCCCATTCCCAGACTGCCCGCCGCGTTGGTGGCGCGGCTGAAGTAGGAGCGGGACAACGAAATGGGCAGGGCCGGCGCCGGAATCTGCAAATCAGTGGCCGATGTCTGATAGGCGGACATCACCGGCAAGATATTGAGGGTGACCAAATTCGGGTCTGAGCGGACGGCGTTTAAAGTCCCGGTATTGTCAATATACAGCCCAGTTGCGCTAAACCTATGATATCCTCCGGTGGCGTGATACCAGGTCATTTGAAAGGGCGGACCCTGCACCGATCCGATCGGACAACCATCCACATAGAAAATAACGAGGTAAATATCCGACAGGCTGACCACCGCGTTCAAAGCGAGGTTGGTGGGTCCGGTGACTGTGCTTGGGTTATACGATCCTCCCACCTGAAGCAGGATGGGATCCTCCAGGGCGGTCACGGAGGTAAGCGGCGCCTGGTTGCTTACGGTGATCTCCGTAAAACTACTGGCCAAACCGCTGGCGTTCACCGCCTGCAAATCATAAGTTAAAGCGGTTTCATTCGTTTCGTCCCCCGTGACCGGGCACAGGCAGCCCGGGGTATTGCCACTATACACCGGGGTCAGGCCGCCCGGACTGCGCAGGAACACTTGGTAGTTGTTCGCCCCGCTGGACGGATCCCAGTTCAGCAGCACACTGTTACAATTGGTGTCGGGCACCAGCAGGCCGGTAAAATTCGCGGGGGGCGGCGGAGCGAGCGTGGCCAGCGGGACGGCCCCCAGAACCTCCGAGATGAGATAAAAGCCCGTGGGCGTGGTGGTCACCACCCGGTAATAATTGGTCACGCCGTTTTGCGCGGTGGTGTCGCAATAGGTGTTGGGCGCGTTCTGATAGCCATGGGGGGCGTAGATCTGGCCGATCAGATTGAACGGTCCCTGGGGATTGAGCGAGCTTTCGACGTAGAATGCCGTGGTCTGAATCGGGCTCCACGCCAAATTCACATAGCCGTTGCCCGGGATGAGCGGCAGGAGGGTGAGTCCATTGGTGGCACTGGGGGTGATTTGGGACGAACCGCCATTTTCGTTAACGGCCACCGCCTGCACCCGGTTGAACGAATCATCAAAGGCCGTCACCCGGTAACTGTATGACTGGTTGTCCACGGCATCCGAATCCAGAAAACTCAGCCCATAATCGGGCTCGGAGATGGCCTGGTAGGTGCTGTCGGCGCTGCCGTACACCTTGCGTTCTACATAAAACTGCCAGTTGGTTTGATCGTCCGAGGCATCCAAGTCCCCATTGACCACGCTGTCCACATTCGTCGGCATGGTCCATTGCACCATCACCATGCTGTCATATGGCGAGGCGTAGGCGGAAAACTGATTGGTCACCGGCCGGGCCATGGCGGTGACGGTGACCGCGAGAGGATAAACGCCCGTGGAATTTGAACAGGACAACTGCGTGGTCCCGTCAACCAGATTCGCCGCCACCATATAATAGTAGGTGCCCGGAGGAAGGTTCGTCTGCCAGCAGCAGTTGATTTGCAAACCACTGGTCACGTTGGTCCAGTCAGTTACCCATTCCGTTGCTGCATTGGTGTCAGTGGTGTAATACACATCGTAACTGCTGATTTCATCACTGTCCGCCCAATCAAGATACACCTGTTGATAACCGGGAGCGCCCTGCAACATGGGATTCCACATCCAGCCTTGCGAACTGTCCTCCGCCACCGACTGCGGCCCCAACTGCGTGGAAAAGGCACTTTCCTGGCCGTTGACCAGCGCGGACACGCTGGCCCAGCAGACCGACCCCTGGGGAATCGGCCAGGATTTGTAAAACAACATGTAAAATTGATTGTCATTGTAATCGGTGTCGTCGAATTGATAGGTGCCGGGATTGAACTCGCTTGAATTGGCGTAGGTCAAATTGTTCACGGCGACATCCTGTTGAAATGACTGGTCCAACTTCACCCCGCCAACGCTTTGCACAATTTGATAACGGAGGCGAAAACCGGTCAGCAAACCACCCCAATTCGGCGCGCGAGTAAAATATCGGGTGGCACCCCCGCCACTAAAATAGTCATCCAGCAACATCCGCTTCAAAATCACCAGATTGGTTCCGGTTGGAAATGTGTTGAACAAGTTGGTGGTTTCGGGACGGGGCTGGCTGCCAGTGCCCGTGGGAAACCATCCATTGGTCACGGCATAAACAAAATTGCTATTGTTTGAGACCGACTGGCCATTTAGCAATATCCCATTCAGCGCACTGACCAAAGTCTGCACCTGCGTACTGACGGGTTGGCTTGCGTCATTGAGAATATTGCGTTCAGTATTTGAAAATTGAGACCAAATCCACTGCTCAACCAGCCCACCGGATTGCAGTTCCCCGACAAAACCACTGATGTCAGAACCGGCCGCATCAAACTCATAGCTTTGAAACAGCCAGTCTCCATTGGTCGGCCCGGACCAAACGAGCGTGGCCGCGTCACTCCCGTAATAGGCGGGCGCAACCGCAAACCAACTCTGGGAGTTGTTGGTGGCCACCACCGGCGCGGAAGCGCACGTTATGCTGGCCCCACCGGAAATAATGGTTACGCTGGCCGCAGATTGCCCCGAGGTATTGCGCGCAATGATTGAATAGGTGTAATTGGAACTCAAGTCCGCCGTGTCATCGCAATATTCAAGCATATTCGTCTGCAAATCCGCAATTTGAGCGCCGTTCCGCTCGACCACATAGTCCTGAACGGGACCGATGCTGGCGTTAAGCGGAGGCTGCCATTGCAGCACACTGCCATTGCAATACCACACGCCGGTCAGGCTGGTCACCGGTCCCGGCGCGGAAAAAGGCATGACGGAGATCCACCAGGACGGCATGGTTTCCACCCCGTTAACCACGGCGCTTACCTCGTAATAGTAGGTCTGCCCATTGGTCAGTGGCGGATTTTGATCCACATAGGAGCTGATCGTGGAACTGCCCACCTGCAGGTAGTTGGTGTATTGGTTTAATGAACGGTAGATATAATACTCTGAAGCCGAAGGGTAATTCGACCAACTCAGTTGAACCGCCTGATTTAATGGCGTCGCCATCACGCCGACCGGCTTGCCCTGGACAGGTGAACCAATGGCATAAACTTGGGAGTGAAATGTTCCCATTGGGTCCCCCGTGAAAATGTCACTCACGTTTTCGATTCCGGGGATGGCCACCGCGCTGGTGTGCAAAATGCCGTTGTCCGGCCTGGTGATGTCATATTCATTGAATCCGAAAACACCAAAATAGTTCAACCCGGCACCCCACAGGCGTCCGGTCTGATCCAAGGCAATCACATATCCGGGGGCCGTGGCGATTTTTACGATGCCTGACAGTCCTGGAATCTTCTGCGGCGATGGCAATAATTGGCCCACCCACTGTCCCCAAACCCACACCTCCCCGGCGGAGGTTAAAATATACCCATCCGTCGGGCTGCAGCAAATCTGAACAATATTGGGCGGAACATTGGGAACCGGAACTGGAGTGGTGGAGTAACAGTATTCACAGTCTGTATTACCATCAATCGTGTATGGGGCGCCACTATCCTCATCAGTCCGTGGGCCGTTACCGATGCGCTCATAATCCTTTTGAGGCAAGTACCCGAGCTCCGACAAGGATCCGTCCTGCCGCCAGATGATAATGTGATTAAGACTTTCCTTGATTTGGACAATGGGACTGGCGGAAGCTGATTCAACCTGGGTCATTTCGACTGGAATTGAAGTGTCTGGCGCAAGGCCCCCATCCATAACATCATCATACCCCCAATAGTCGTCACAATCATACATGGTTCCCCAAGCCCACAAAGAACCGTCCTGACACCTTGCCATGGCAAAGGAATCTAAGCCGCCAGACCAGGGTATCTCAACGCTGTTGACCTCCACAATTTTTCGCCCCGGTGAAATTCCAGTGACCCCATTGCCCGGAATCTCCACCCTTCCAGGCAGCATAACCTCACCGTATCCATAACTTCCAATATCGCCCACGAATCCGGGTATCGCTGCATCACCGTAGGAACAACAATCATTGCCTAAATTACACCAGCCATTCCAAGTACCAAAGCAAGTTATTGTGAATACACCGGATGACGAGCCCCGGCCGAGAACACTGACATCATAAAACCCACCAAAGGACCACAATGATCCGTCGTCTTTTAAAATAAAGTTCCCCGTGGCCGCAACCACGCCGGCCATGTTTGTCCCCGTTTGAGGATCCAGAACTTCAACTGGAGATGGAAGCGATAATTCCATGGGGAGATACATGGGTTGACATATATCGTCCAAGTTGGTTGAATAATTAACCCAATTGCCTGAATCATCAACCCAACTGGTTGAGTAGGCATTTTCCCACCCTGCAATTCCAGCCACGCTATTTGTTGCAAATACGCATATATCAACCAACGGCATGCCAATATCATCGGCTACGCACGCTCCCCAACACCACAAATGTTTATCCGGGGTCACTGCGCAGGTACAAACACTTTGACAATTACCATAACCATAATAATTTGCACCTCCATAGGCGGCGGACAATGAGGTTATCTGCGTTAAATCGCTCACGATCGTCGGGGGGGCTCCCACATACTGGTCCGCCATGTTAAATACGGCCTTTGTATTAAGTGGACAGATCCCGTATTCATTTTGAAGCTCGAACATTGGCACATCACTTAGATCCAGCGCCCCCTCATTTGTAAAATAGGGCGTGGCGTTCAAGTAGCCTATTCCAAGACCGCCGCTCGCATCGTTTACGGCGCCTGCTCCCGCAGTATTATTTCCCCAGGCATAGACAAACCTTTGAGGCGTGTGATTTATAAAGACGTTCACCACATTGGTGGACTGGTTTATGCCATTGAATGCATACACACTGAATGCCGGGGGATTGGTGACCGCCAGCCCCAAGGGCGCCGTCCACGAAGCCGTTGACTGGAGATTGATGATGGCGTTTCCCGGCCCAAACGGCTGTCCGTTGATCATCAGCGAGCCACTGGTCACCTCCGCCACCCCGAAAACCAAGTGCATTCCCTGCGGATCAGACGCGTCCGAATTGGTCAGCAAATTCAGATAATTCAGGCGGTAACCGCTGCCGACCGGCGGAAGCTGAAGGGTGTTCATGCTGCTGATCAGTGGCAGGTCGTTGGCTGAGGCAAGGTTGTTTGATTCATTAACGAAGATGGCGGTCAGCTCGGCTTGTGACAAGGCCCGTGAGTATAATGAAAGCTCGTCAATATCGCCATCATAGGGCGAATCAACCCCGCCTTCGCCCACATTCCCAAGGCAGACAGCGGGATTGTCCATCGGTTCCAGATTGGCAAAGGGCCGGATGGTCGTGCTCGTTCGACCCGCAAACACGGCGTTGGTATATAATGTTATCGTGCCGGCACTCCCGTCCAGCACGGCGGCCACATGCCACCACAGATTGGAACTGATGGTCGCTGCGACCGCCGCCGCGTTGTTATTGGTGTCACAGATGCTGAATTGCACGGTGTTGCCGTTCGTCATTGACAACGTGTAGGGATCCTGCCCGGGCCGGTCGTCTCCCCGCCAAAATATTACATAACCGGGTCCATGCGGCCGCACCCAGCCTTCAATGGTCAGCGAATTTGTCAATTGGAAGTCCGCACAATCACTGATTAATATTCTGGGGATTCCCAGGGTTGGGTCACAATGAAACGCCTGGCCCACCACCCCGGTGATATAAGTTATGTCGTCCATGACCAGCGCATCGTGATCGCCATAACTGTCATTGCCATTGCCTTCCGCACGCCACCACGCGACCAATCCCGTCGTGGGTCGGTACGGTGGCACCCAGTTGACCGGAACATTGGTCGGGGCGGATTGCACATAATTATAGGTTTGAAGATCGTAAAAGGTTCCACGCGCCTGATTGCCGCCGGTTTGATCACTGCCAATTCGGAAGCCGTTGGCGCGTTCGTTCACATTGGGGTAGTAAAGTGCTCCGGGGCCACTGGCCAGCAGCACCGTATCCACATACAAGGCACTGTTCGTCGGTGAAAAGGTCAGGGCGATTTGATGCCAGCAGTTTGACGTCCAGGCAATATTTGCCGTCAGATTGGTCATTCCATAACCATTGGTTGAAGCGCCAAATGACAATTGGCTGCCATCCGCACTCAAAAACAGAGACCACCAACCATTAGTAAACGCAGGATTATAATCACCCATTTCCAGCAGCCGACCCATGGATCCGGGGCCGGTCCCGCCGGTATTGGTGCTGCTCCAATCCGGAGAAAACCAGAACTGAATCGTCCCACAGCGCAAATTGATGTTCGCATTGCCGTTGGTCTCGACGTCGCGGTAGGCCAGGATTGCCGGATTGGTCGAATCAATCTGCACCGTGTTGACGTCCCAACTCCCCACCACATTTGTTGCCAGCAACGGCAACTGTCCGGCGGTCCCAGCCCAGTTGTTGGTCGCTTCAAACGTCCACTCGCCGAGCAGAATGGAGCGAACGCTGTTGGGGTCGTTCGGATCGGTGCGATCCGCCAGTTCATTCAGATCACTGACGCCGTCATAATCGGAATCTTGCATCGGACTGACCGACTTCCCGGCGGAACCGGCGTTGTAAATGGCGGCAATCTCATTGCTGCCCAGCGCCCGGTTGTAAAGGGAAACCTCGTCAATGGCCCCATCCATTTTTTCTCCGCCATATCCGGTCCAGCCAATTAGCAAATGATGATTTAGGTCAAAGAGCACGGGGGTATTGGAGGCATAGGTGCCGCCGCCGGCCGGAATTCCGTTCGTATAAATCGTGTAGTTGGTGCAGGTGACTACTTCGGCAATGTGATACCAGAGGCCGGCCGCATAAGGAAAATTCGCATTGGCCGAGGTGGTCATGAAAGAGGTTCCGTTGCCAATGTCCCCGTGAATGGATTCGCCTTGGAGTTTCAGGTCGAAGCTGTTGTCCTCGGGGGTTCTTGATCCAATCAATCCCAAAGTGTTGCCAGTGTTGCCCGGTTTGGCCCAAAACTCGATGGTAAACGTCCCCGTGAGCGAATTGGGTTCGGGGTTGGTCATGGAAACATAGTCACCCCCGTTGAATGAAAACGCCTGCCCCACCTCGCCGTTGGTGTAGCCAACCGCTCCCATCAGCGTCCCGTTGTTGGCACCCATGCTGTCCAAGGCGTTATCTTCACCCCTCCACCAGGAAATCATGCCTGACGGAGCCAAAAACACAGAGGGGGGTGGCTGGTGATACACTGAAGCGATCTGCACCCCGGAAATTACCGCCGCTCCATTCACCCCGGGGTTCACTGCAATGTTCAGGGGTTGACCGTCGGAAACCGTGACATTCGTGAACACCACATACTGCCGCCCCTGCTGCCAGGCCAGCGGGGTGGCCACCGGCAGGTCATAACACGTTTGGGTTCCGAAGCTGATTCCGCCCACGGTCACGGTGAAATTTCCGTCGTCGGCATAAAGATAAATATTCCAATGCCCGTTGGGTAGATTGGTGATGGTGAGCATTGCCTGCGCCGCGTTGGTGAATAGAAAGCCATCATACATGGCATCGCTGGAGCCGTTGGTTCCGGATGCCGAGAGGTTGGTGACCAGCAAGCCCACCGGGGAAACAATTCCGGCGGCGGTAACCAAATTGGTCAAAACGCCTGAGCGGCTGTTGGTCCGGTTGTAATAGTTCCAACTGTCGGAGGTTGAATCGCCACTCACCGCGTAACCCGTCTTGCTGGTATGCCCGGCACCGCCAAAATCCACATTCAGCAACACATCCGGGGTGTTGTAGCCCACGTTGATGGTCACCGTTCCCAGGGTGTTCGTCAGTGGGGAGCACGGACTGCCCCGGGCGATGACATTGGCCGTGTACTCATAGACGCCGGAGGTCCAGAAGGTGGCGGGCATCGCCGGGGTGAAATACACGCTGCCAAACGCATAGGAAATCTCGTTGGTGATATAGTAATTGGGACCAGAATCCGGGCAGTCATTGATGACCTCGCACTCTTCCATCCCATTGGTGACGGAATAGTCGGAGGCCGTGGGCGGCACCACCGCCTGCCCCACCACCACACTGATGTTGGTGGGCGTCAACGTTCCCGGAACCAAGGTGCCGGATTGGACACAGCCAACTACATTGGTGTACGGCCCGTTTTCGGTACAGGGATTATCAGCGCGGCTGGCGCAAGCCAGCAGGGTTACGACGGCCAATAATCCGCTTAGTTTTTTCATCCCGGTATTCATGGTTGCCTTCAAAAATTCAACTGGATTTACAACGATTTCGAACGGGCGTTGATTTGGCTCAACGCATGTTGCGCCGGCAGCCTGAGCCGGTCATTGGTCCCCTGAAGCAGTCTGTTAAGGAAGGGAATCTCCCCGGCATCGCCCAGCGCCCCCAGGGCGGCGATGGCCGAAATCTGCACCGGCACGGTGTCCCCCTGTTGCGCCGCGTTCAAAATCACCGGCAGGGCGTCCTTCGTTCCCAGACTGGCGCACACCTGCAAAGCCGTGATCCGGGCCAGTTCCCCGGCCCCGCTGTCCCCGGCCATTTTCAACGCCGCCGCCCCAATTTGATTCGGATCGAACCCCGGCCAGCCCGCCTGGGACAACTGGCTCAACCCCAGCAAGGCCGTGCCCGCGATGCTGGTGTCCGTGTCATTCAGCGCCGACCACAGCGTCTGCCGCGTCTGGGCCAGATCCTCCGCCTGCGCCTGGGCCTCCACCCCCACGGCTGCTCCCATCTGCTGGTAGAAGGCGGTCAGATGTTGAACTGCATAATCGCGCAGGACGAGATCCTGGCTTGAATCCTGATACAGTTGCGTCAGCAAATCGCGCAAGCCCGTGGGCGGCGGTTGCATCTGGCACAGGGCGTTCATCAACTCATTCTTTAACACCTGTTCGGGTTGCCGCCCGTCCGCCGAACTGTGCTGCCGCAGGAAATCATAGAGGGCCTCCCGGTCTGCGTCGGAGAGTTTTTTACCCAGGGCCAGCACCGCCTGGCGCCGTTGTTGAAAACCCGTGTTGTCATCAATAATCGCCTTCACCCGGTCGGAATATAATGGCGGAGCGCTGACGGTCGGCGGCGGTAAGGAGGCCAGCATCGGTTTTGTGGGCGGGACCGGTTTAAGCTCTTCCATCGGATGGGTGGATGGGGAATGGGTGGGTGATTCCGCAAGTCCTGCCGATGAACGTGAGTGCTGGTGCCAGACCGCCAGCGTCACGACGAACACCGCCGCCAGCATCATAAGCCAAATGGACAGCCGGATTTTCATTTTTAGCGGGTGTAATCAATTTGGGTGGAACCTTGGAACACGGTGATGGAATTGCAGACAGACGTCTTGGCGGAAGCGGGCCGGATAAACCGCACGCAACATTGTCCCAAGGCATCAAAACTGGCCGGGGTCAGCGTTCGGCTCGTGGTTCCGTCGTCAAACGTGATGCCACCCACCAGCATGTTCAGTTGCACTGTCAAATCCGGCAGCACCGGACTGAGAATCACCTTCATCTCGATCAACTGGCTGCCATCGGCGTAAACCTGCACCACCTTCGCGTAGGTATTGTCGCCCGACCAGAGTTGGAAGCCATGGATAGTGGCCGTGCCCAACACCGGCCCGTTCGTTCCCAACCGTGAAACCACATAACGCGGGTCATTTTCATCCGAAATCAACCCGTATTCCTCGCTGTTGGTGCCCAGGCTGGCGAGGGGCTCAAAAAACACCCGCGCATCCGCTTCCAGCTCCGCCTGGGGTGGCATCCCATAAACATTCCATGAGTTTTCCACTCCCACCCAATTGTCCGGGTTGTTGGTGAATGACTGGCCGACCACATTGACGGTGATGCTCCCGGATTGCGTGCCCCCATTGGCCGGGGTGTAGGTTCCGGTGACGGTGAAGGTGCCCGGGGTGTTAAACGGACAGGCCAGAGGCTGGGTCGTCCGGCCATTCCATTGATTGGTTCCAGCGGTGATCTGAACTTTGCCCGTCGGGGCATTGGCTGGCACGGCGTTCAACAGCAGACTGTCGCCCAAGCGGATGGTCAGGTTCGTGGGTGTCAACACGTTGATTGGCAGCCATTGCAGATACCGGGTGTCGGTTGCTCCCCCGTTCTGATGGCTCGCATTGAAAATGGTCTGGGCATTAACATAGGCGGAGAGCGGCACATTGGCATACCAGCGGTTGTTGGGTTCCGGATGCGGGTTCAAATTCACGATTTTGTCGTCCGCCCCCTCCACATAAAGACCCAACATTTTAAGATAGGGATCCCGCCCTTCCAGACAAACCGGCGAGGTGTAGCTGCTGATCGTGTCGTTGGTCACGTCTAGGCCGGACTGCTCCTGCAGCATTAGATTCACCCAATCTTTGAGGCCGTTACCCGTGCTGTCCGGCCCCAGCCAGGTCTGGACTTTGACCGATTTGAAGCGCAGGGTGGTCTGGTCTCTTGATCCATCACACAAAATGCGCAGGGTGTGTGCGCCGGTGGTGAGAAACGGGGTCAGGCAGTCCACCACGCCACCGGTGGCATCCGTGTTCAAGGCATAATGCCCCAGATTTTGGCCGTCAATGGAAAGCTGTAAATTAAAGGTGAACGCCGGCCATTGCGGCGCGTTTTGCGCTCCGTCAATCTCAATCTGGTACATGTCTGACGCCGGCACCGTAAAGGGATATTCCACCACTCCCCGACCGCCATGGGCCACCAAATGGCGGCCCTCCACTGTCCAGTTGCCCAGTTGGTTGGTGGAAGCCTGCGAACCATCCAACACCACCACGTCCACCAAATTGCTGGCATTGCCGGTGGCAGTACCGTTGTTGGTGATCCCGGAATAGACCGCCGTCAGTTGGGACAGCAATTGTGGCTGGCCAACCGAGGCATACGCAATCGTGTTCAAGGCGATCACCTTTTGCTGGCTGTCCAGTTTGATCTGGCCCACCCGGTCCTGGTACAGCATTGAGGCCGCGGGAAACGCGATGAAATCCTGGGGATAAGGCACCGATTGGACATTGGTGAAGGTCAGGTCTGCCGGCGTGGCCAGACTGGCACGATAGGCCAGACCGTAAGGATCGAGAATTTCATTGATCGCGGGAAAGACCGGACGGACTTTGGTGTAAATCACAAAGCGCGGGGTCAGACTGATCACCATGCCGCCGCCATTGGCGTTAAACTGTTGTATCAAACCCGTCAACCGTTCCAGATACCGGGCGTGACCATCAATCAGAAACACATCCATGGCCGGCAATCCGTTCGTCAAATCCAACGTGCGGCAATCAATGGGTACCAGTTGATAACCCCGGCCGGCCAGATAGCTCAGGTCCAGGTTGGTCTCATAATTATAGTTTAAGATGGGCGTGACCCCCACCACAATGTCCGCCGGATTGCTTTTCCGACAGGCCCACTGAATGGCGTTTTCCAACAGCGCAAACCGGTTGTCCCCGGTGGCCGCATGCTCCCACTGGCCATGGGAAAAAACCACGGCGCGCGCGCCGTTGGGATCCCCATTGTAAGTGCCGGCCGCCTCCAGTACCTCCCGGTTGCCGCCATGCGCCACCATAACCGGAAAGGCCCCGTTGTCCAAAACGGCGATGCTGCCCAGATGGTTGACGTCTTCCAGCGGGAAACTCGCCACCCCCGCCGTCAAGGCTGCATAATCCGCCGCGTAGGGCGGACTGGCCAGGGTCGCCGCTGAAAAAATAAAGGTTCCCGCCGCATACCGGTTGGCCGGACCTTTGTCCAAGTGCCCGGGATAAGCCACCCCATTCGCCCCATACCGCGCCACCCCCTGCGCTTGAATCAACCCGCCGCCATCGTTGACCGTCCACAGCGGCGGAGCCTCGTCGTAAGGGGGGCACCCGGCATTCCCCTCCGGGTTGTTCGTGTTAAACCCATAGGCTGCAATCGTATAATTGCCCGGCAGCAGCGTGACCGGATAAGGCAGCGGCTTGAAAACACTGCCATCAATCTGCGTGCCGGGACTGGCGGCGTCAAACGTCAGGGTTTCCAGCAATATGCCGTAATGCCGGTCGCTGCGCTCATAAAGCTGCACTGTCAGTTCGGTGCCCGGCTGGAGACCGTTGGTCCCGCTGACAAACACCCCCAGTTGAGTGACGGAAATCGGCTGGTTGACCTGAAAATCATTGCCCACCCCCAGCCCGGGGATCGCCTGGTTTCCCACCGTCCCATAGGGCGCGTCGTAGGCAATGAAGCTTTGCGCCTGAAGTGACACGACCGCCAAAGCCAGGAGTCCATAAACCAACCGCAGGGTTTTCATATGTAATAGGATTGCAAGAACAACTGACTGACTAACAAACCAGTGCGGACCCATCGCCCCGGCGTGTATAATTACATTTTTAAAATTGTTTATAGTCCTGTATTAAAAAATTACAACAACTATTTTTATCTTTTTGCAAGTTTTTAAACCCCAATATTTTCCCGGCAAAACAAGCGGGTTTTGCCAATCCAAAGAATCACCATAACACACAAATTTGTACGCGCGCGCACGCGCGTACGGTGCAAAAAACCTGTTCTGTCAGAAAATTTCATTTTTCGTAATAATTTATTAACTCTTATTTGACTTAGTGTTTATTTTATAATAGTTAATATATGCGCCCTTGGAACAGTGCTTGCTATTTGAATGCCAATTACTTACACCGATTTGCGAGGCGGGAATATCGCAGGCTGCGCTGGCCTCCACGCTGCCGCGCCCTTTCCAAGGGTGGAAAGGAGAGTGTGGAGAAACGAGGCGGCGACTGTCAGTTGGACTGTCAGTAAAAGGGGTGGAAAGTTCACCAAAATAGTGGGCGAGTTTTGGCGAATAGTCCTTGATTTTATTGGGGTTTATGCTATTTTAGGAGTGTTCTGAATCGTGTTACAGACTGCGCCCATCTGCGGTAAAATTCCACCGTTTTTCCACTTTTTATGTCAAAACTCACCTTCGGCACCCGCGTCACCACCTGCGACTGCCTCCTGACCGGCCGCGTCACCATGGTCTGACACTCACCTCCGGCCCATGTCCAAGTTCCCAAATCGGGCCTGGTACTGCTGGCCGAGGCTTTCCATTTGGCTCACGGTCATTTGCTTCGGGCCTTTATCCATTCCTGAAGATATTCCCGATCGTCATGAATTTCTCTGTCACCATATTCGATGTAATAATCGTCGCCCAAAACACGTTTCAAATCGGTCGCCAGGGAAAAGCCATAGGCGTGGAACAGCTTGCCATCCGGTTCCGGCGAACCATTCCATGGTTCTTGCACATCAAACCATGAAGTCCAGTAATCAAATCGCTCGCGCAGCCAACTGGGCAATAACGCATCATCGTATGACCAATTTTTTCCGGCGATGCGCTGCTTCGGTTCCTTGATTTCCCAAATGCCGCTGCTGCCGTAATCCACCCATACACGAAGAAGTGCTTTGTATTCGTTTAGCGGTCGCTTTTTGGTTCTCGGGATCGGCATATATTTAAGCGTAAACAGATGCCCCCCAGCGCGCAACGATAAATCAGACTACAGCCAGCAACCATCGGTGGGGGATACAATCACGGTTGAGCATTTTGGCATTCATTTGACTTTTTCGAGGGATGATTTAAATTTTAACCAATCCCGCAAGTCGCCAGCAGCGGCCATGGCTTGAAGGACGACGGGGGGAGGCTGTTCTCCCTTCCCGCCTCTCCCCTGGTCAACCTAAACATCGTCGCCCTCATGCGCCCCAAAGTCCCCCACTGATTTACCCCCGGTGGGGCGGTGCTGCCGCGCCGACCACTATAAAAAAACCCGGCCGCCGTGCCGGTAAATTCAGCGTTTTCCCCATCCCCCAATGCCACATCAGGAAGTGCGTGCCCGTTGGGTGACCGCCTGGCACGTTGTTGCGTTCGACGCCATCACCGGCTCCCGCAACATCATCGCCAGCCTACTCCCACCCGAAGCTTTGTCAACGGCCGTTCTCTGCTATCTCTGCGTTCTCAGCGCATATGCATGAAATCGCCAAAATAGCCGTGATTATTGAGGCGAAGTGTAAAAAAGTGTGAATTCCATTGGAAAATCAGCCAGATCAAAAAGTTTTTTGATCGAAGAATGGTCTTAGTGTTTAAGTTGCCTGATTACAACTACTTGCGATTGCCCATGCATACGCGCTGCTGCGTTCTTTGCGGTTAATTTTCCCCGTTTTTCCCCAATAAACTATGAATAATTCCATCATTCTATCCAGTCCACTCACCCAAGACTTCCATTTCAAACGTTTCCAACTCGAAGACTACGCCCGCGGCGCCCTGCACGACGGCCTCATCCTCGGCCACGACACCGGCCTCGGCAAGTCCATCGCCCTCT
>CAZUBG010000117.1:0-16931 GCA_964618545.1 uncultured Bifidobacteriaceae bacterium
CGATTCCGCCAAGGAAGCGATCTTTACGCGCAAAGTCGGGCATACGCAGCGGGGCGGCCGGCCCATTTTGTTCGACCGGTTTTATGCGGCCATGCAGGGGGCCAAGGCCGTGGAACTGCTCGTCGAAGGCCGCAACAACGCCGTCTCCGTGTTGCAATACCACGCGTCCAAGGGGTTTTATGTGGAGGGTTACGACGCCAACCGGTTCCGCGACCGCTGGGGTTTGATTCACGCCCGCAAAATGCATCCGGCGCTCTACGATCAAAAACTCATGAAGCCCTCCAGGCTGGGCATGGAGTACCTGCTGCCCATTTTCACGGACGCCATCGGACTGGACGACATGGAGCACATGCGCCGCACGCTGTTTGCTCCGGGCAACCTCTCGCAGCCCTACCACTCCATCAACACCGACGTCCACAAGCGTATCCGTTATCTGGAGGAAGCGATCCCCTCCTGAAGGTCCGGGCCTCCCGAAGGTCAGAAATCATTGAACGTAAAACAATGAAATCGAAAACGATAACGGAAACAGGTCCGGTCTCCGGCGTTGAAACAAAAAAGACGCTGTCACTGAAACAACGGGACGAATTACTCCTGGCCCTTGAAGTCCGATTTGAAAAGAACTTGAAGCGCCATCAAGGCATTGAATGGGCAAAAGTACAGGCAAGTTTGGCCGCCAAGGCTGACAAGCTGTGGTCCCTCAATGAAATGGAAAAAACCGGCGGTGAGCCGGATGTGGTCGGTCAAGATCAAGCGACGGGCGAATACGTTTTTTATGATTGTTCAGAAGAAAGCCCCCAGGGCCGCCGCAGCGTCTGTTATGACCGCGAAGGGCTGGAGTCACGGAAAGAATATAAACCCAAGACCAGCGCGATGGACATGGCCGCCGCCATGGGCATCGAACTGTTGACGGAAGAGCAGTATCGGGAGCTGCAAAGACTGGGACATTTCGATGCGAAAACGTCGGTCTGGCTCAAAACACCTTCTGAGATTAGAAAACTTGGCGGCGCGCTCTTTGGTGATTTCCGGTACGGTCGTGTTTTTGTGTATCACAACGGGGCGCAATCCTACTATGGCGGCCGTGCGTTCCGCGGCTGGCTGAGGGTCTGGGGTTCCCCGGAATGAGGGCGGACGCCGGGGATGAAACTCCATGACGACCCGCACCCGCCAACTTCGGCCGGTGCGGCTGAAGGCCACGCTTGCATTTTTTCCACGGAGGTTGACAATATAAGCATGAGCAGTCGGGAAACCGTCATCAAATTTGTCAGCGGGCTGCCGGAAGAGATGTCGCTGGCTGAAATCGCGCGCGAAATCGAATTGCTCGCGGGCGTCCAAAACGCGCGTGGACAAGCGACCCGGGACGAGGGGCTTTCGCCGGAAGACGCCCGCAAGTTGGTGGATTCATGGGCTGCAAAGTAATTCTTACTCCGCAGGCGCTGGACGATTTGGAAATAAGCGTCACCTTTATTGCCAGAGACAACCCCGAACGCGCCCGCGCTTTTGGCAATAAATTGATTGACCGCGCACTTTCCTCAGCCACCTTCCCCGAGTTTGGCCGGGTGGTTCCGGAAGTTGGCGAACCTACCGTCCGCGAACTCATTCACGGATCATATCGCATCATTTACGAAATTTTCCCCGACCGGAAAACCATTTATGTACTGCGCTTTTGGCACCGTGCCCTGGGTGAGTCGGGAATCACGCCGACAGCTTAGGGCGCAGCCGCAGGCCCCACGGTAACCTTCACCGCCTCGGAAACCGCCGACCGCCCCCCGGCTCCGGTCGCCTTTGCCGTCAGGGCGTACTTGCCCGCCGGGACATTGCTCCAATCCAGGAGGACGGGGTCAAACCCGGCCCTTCTCATGATCATCGGCTGGGCATGGTGCGAGTGCGGGTCCGGCCCGAAGCCGGCATGCCAGACACTTTTGCGCGAGCCCAATTTCCTGGCGTTCGCAAAAAAATCCACCCGGACCAAATCCCCGGCGCTCGCCGGAGCGTCCAGCGTGATCTGGGCCATAAGCTCAATGGTGTCGTGCGCAGAAAACGAGGCGTCCCGCTCCGGCGGCCACAGGGTAAGCCCCACCGCCAGCGGATTGGTCGTGTTGATTCCCAACGGAGGCGCGGCCGTTTGCGCCCGGGCGACCACCGCCACGAACCAACCAACCCCAACCAGGAGGGCCCAAAGACGCCGCAAAACCGGGTTCATCGGATGGCATGGTGTTTTCACAATCCGGTTACTGCAACTGGGACGGCATCTCAAATACGTCGTCATATAATTGTGCCAGTGTCCCGCCGGTGTGCCGGCTGCGCAAATCCTCCCCGCACGGCAGGCTGGCGCCCGCGGCATAATCCCGGAGCGTCAGGCAATAGGTGTTGTTGACCATGATGCCCAGCAGCTCGCCCCGCCGGCTGAACACCAGGTCGCCGCGCGAGGGATTGAATTTTCCAAACAGCCCCTTCAGTAAACTGCGGTCCAGCCTGACGTGGTTCGGCGTGCTGAGATCAATCTGGAAATTGCACTCGCCGTAGTAGCCCTCGCTGGCCCCGACCAGCACGGCATCCTGGAACTTATACGGATCGGAGGCGAGGTCGTAGATTTTGCACCCCAGTTGCCGGGCCTCCGCCGGGGGAACCGGGATCAGCACCAGCCGCGGATCCTCCTCGCCAAAGGCCAGCGAGTGGAGCGGCACCTGCGCCCCCCGCCAGGTGAGGGTGCCGGTGATTTTGTCCCAGTCCGTGCCGGGATCCCAGAAGCTCAGGGGCGTGTCCTGCACATGGCACAGGGCAAAATCGTTTGATCCGTCGGTGACCAAAATGGTTTCGAGGCTTCTGGCCTTGCTGGCATCCCGGCCAAACAGCCCGGTGCGCCCGGCCAAAATGTCCACGCGCACCCGGTTGGAAACGAAGTTGTTGAAAATCGTGTTGGGGGCCAGGGCTCGGTTGGCGCGGATCTCCTGGGTGAGGAGGCTCGAGTTGGTCGCCAGCATCCGGAGCCCCTCGGTCAGCCGGGCGTTTTCGGCCCGGGTGTCGTCCACCTGCTGCTGCATCAGCGCGGCGAGGTCGGCGGCGGCGCTCCGCTGCGCCTCGGCCAGTTGGAGCTGACCGGCCAGCCGCTGCTTTTCCGCCAGCGCCAGTTGATTGCTCTGGGCGAGGGAATCCACCTGGCGGCGCAGGGCGGCGGCCACTTCGGACTCCTGTTGCACCCCGGACTGGGTGGAGGCGAGCGTTTGTTGCGCTTGCGCCAGTTGCCGCTGCGTCTCCTCAAACTTCTGCCGGGCGGTCTGCTCCCGGGCGGAAACGGTTTGCAACTGGCGATCCAGCGTCTCCAGGTTCGTCTGGGCGGTGGTGAACTGCTGCCGCAGCCGCGCGTTTTCCTGGGCGCGCTCGTTCAACTGCGCCTGCTCCTGTGCGGCTTCGCCCCGGCTTTGCGCCAGTTGCCGCTGCAATTGCTCGTGGGTCTGGCGCTCTTCCTCCAGCGCCAGTTTCATCATGGCGGCGAGATCGGCGCTGTTGTCGGCGGGGGGGGGCGTCGCCACGGCCACCTTTGTGGGCGGCCGGCTTTTATCAACCGCCATGTGTTTGAGGTCCGTCGAAAACGTGAGCAGACTCAACAGCAGGAAGTCGCAGATGACGATGAGAATGCTGCGATTCATGACGGCACAATGGCGGCCGGCGCGGCGGCCGGGACGGGGGTTTCCGGGGTGGCGGCTTCCGTGGCGATGCGTTGCGCCTCGACTTCCAGCAACAGGCTCCGGCGCGCGGGGCGCAGGTGGAAGATCTTGAAGATCACCACGAAGATGATGCCGAAGCAGGTGGAGGAATACGCCGCCATCAGGCTGAATTCCACCAGCCCCTGCGACGCAATGATGAGCGAGGCAATGGTGCCGACAAAGCCGAGATACAGCCCGGCGTCAAACAAATGATCCTCGTTTTCGAGGAGCTTCAATTTCATTTGCGGCGGCAGGCGCTGGCGGAGGATTTCCGCCAGCTTGACGAGGCACGCGAGGTAGAGGAGCGCTTGCAACACCAGGAAGACAAGCAGGGGCAGCAGGATGATTGGGTTCATAATAGTTTGGTGGATTGGAGTGGCGACCGCCGGGACGGCTGCGGCCAGGGCGGAGGGAAACAGCCGCAGGGCGGTCGCGCCCGGCGGGTTTTTCGGCGAAAGAAACGGCTCGGTCAGGCACAAAACCACGAGCAGAAAGCCCAGCGCGAACAGCCCGTTGCGGAGCCAGCGCAGCCCGAGCACCGGCGGCGACACCGTCACCGGGTCGGCGCGACGCAGGGTGGCCGCCAGGCAAAATCCGGCGAACAAATACAAAAGCCATTTGGTCTCCAGCGCCAGGACCGGGGTTTGCAAAGCCAGCACCGCCCCCCAGCCGGAAAACACGCCCACCGGGGCGCAGGCCGTCACGCGCCGTTCCAGCGCGGGATCGTAAAATCGTTCCTGACGCTGCGCCAGTTCACTGACCCCGTTGGCGCCGTAGCGCAGGCTGGCGCCCAGGTCCGCCAGGCCCGTGTCCGGGAACCGCTCCAGATACGCCCCCACGGCGGCGGGCCGGCCGGAAAGTTGCACGGCCGCAAACAGCACGGGCAGTTGCCCGCCCGCCCGGCGGGCGGCTGCGGCCAGCCGGTGCAGCGCGGTGGCATTGGGAATTTGCGCGGTGAAGGCGGTGAGTTGATCCCAGTTCAGCCGCTCGCCCAGCGACATGAAATCCATCAACTCCTGTTCCAGCGGAAGCGAGCCGCCGCCCCGGCGGGAGGTCGCGGCCAGGTTCAGCGTCTCGCCGCTCAAGCCCGCCGTCAAATGTCCGCCCTCAATCAACAATCCGGCCAGGCAAACCGCCGTGTCAAACGCCTGGCCCGCCCCCGAGGACGAAGGCGAAAAAATTTCCGTCTGCTTGAGGGAGCGGCTTTGCAGCAACTCCGCCACCGCCGCCCGGGGCGAATCCCGCAACCGCGCCAGGGCGGCCTCGCGATTTTCCCGCCGGATCAAAAAAGCCGCCAGCGGGAGATTTTGATCCGTTGGCAGAAAATTGGATTCGAACAGCGTTTCCATCGGCAGGTCGCCCCCCCAAAACAGCATCCGGGGATCTTGCCGGGTCAGATTGGTCAGCATGACGCCCAGGCCTTCCCGGCCGGGAATTTTCTCCAGCTCCGCCGCCTGGAGCAGGAGTTGCGCCGCCCCGAGTTTTTCCGCCGCCACCAGTGTTTGACCGTCCTGCAACAGCGTGGGCCCCTGGCGGCCCGCGCTTTGGACCACGGCGGCGTCCAGCGCCCGCAAATGGGCGGGCAGGAGCAGCCCGCCCGCCAGCAGCAGGCTGGCCGGCAGGCAGAGCCAAAGATATGCCCGGCGAAATCTCATGGCGTTGTCCCAAAACATTTCACGTTGTTTAGACTGCGGGACAACCCAACTTATTCAAAGACGAAACACGGGATTTAACGGACGGTGGGCGCTTCAGCCAGCCCGGTGGGTTGCCAGACAGCAGCAGCCCCGGTGGTCAAGCGCCAGCGACACCATCGGATCTGACCCGAAAACAAACTGCACCCCGGCGGGGTGCCAGAGGTGAGACGTTCAATCCCCCTGGTGGGACCGGCGCCTCGGCAAGCGCCAACGGCACGGCTTCATTCGAAAATCCTCACACAACTTCAGGACGGGCGCAGCTTCCCAGGACTGGTGGTGCCACTTGGTGACTGCGCCCCAAAACCATGGAGAAAAAAAAAGATTCAGGACATTTTCGTTACCCAGTAACGAGCCGGGGTGCGGATTTGGGTTGACAGAGTTGATAAAGTGTTGCAGTTGAAGAGGTTAAGTGGTGTCAAGCACTATTCCTAATTTTGAGCATATTCCGTTACTAGGTAACGGGAGCGGGACGCAGCTTCGCACTGCCTCCCGGAGCGTCGGCTTTGGTCATGCGGAGTGCGCCCGTCCCCGGGCGCAGTACGTTGAAAAGTGAACGATTATCCGGCGATGGGTTGCTCCCGGAGAGCCAAAGCTTGCGCGCGGGACAAAATGCCTCGCCCCAATGTGTCGCCGGCAGATGGGAGTATGACAATATCACGAACTGATGACTTCCTGCCGTTCCGCCCCTTGGTGTTCCGCCCCCATCTTTTCCCGCATCTGCCCCAGCAGTTCTTTCCGGAACGTCGCCGGCCCAAAACACCAGCCGCGCCGAAGTCCTTGGTAATCCCGGCCCGCTTCCCCGGCCCGGCGCGCTGCCAACTCCGCCGCCAGGTGCCGTCGTCCCGCCGGGCTGTCTTTGGGAATCTGATATTCCCCCATCAGCCGGTCCACCCGCAGCCACGGCCAGCGTTGTTTGGGTGGCTTCAGATATTCCGGCCAACTGCTCCAGGCGTATTTCCCCAAGGGTTCCTCCAGCCCCAGCAGCCCGGCCCGCACCGGGTTGAGATGGACATAATCACAGACGGTTTTCAGGTAGCCGTCACCGCTGCCATCCACGATCACCGCCTTGTTCTCAAGAACCGACCCCTTTAAGAACCGACCCCTTTACGACGAGGTGAGGTGGCGTTCCCAAACCGGCCGGGCAAAGAAAATCGGGGACAGGGTGAAGCTGCGCCCATTCAGGAGGCACGGATCAACAGACGGTTTGATTTCCACCGGAAAGCAGGCAAACTCACTGCGGCCGGCGGCAAAACCCGGCAAACTCACACGATGCACGAGGTCTCAATCATGGAAGAAGCGGTGCGGATGGCGGTGGAATCGGCCCAAACGTCCGGCGCCACCCGGGTGCTGTCGCTGCGCCTGCGGATTGGCGCGTTGAGCGGCGTCGTCCCCGAGGCCCTGCGCTTCGCGTTTGACGTGGTTTGTCACGGCACTCCGGCGGAGGGGGCCACCCTGGAAATGGAATCCGTGCCCGCCGCCGCCTGGTGCCCGGATTGCCAGGCGGAATTTTTGTGCGCGGATTTTTTCAGCGAATGCCCCCGCTGCCACCAGCCCAGCGGCGACCTGCGCCGCGGACGCGAACTCGAAATCGCCTCCGTGGAAGTGTCCTGACCGTTCCTGGCGCCCCAGGAAATCTTCATGTTCGCCTTGAAATGTCCCACCCATGTGCCATCTTCGTTCACAGGTCATGGGAGGGCCCGTGAGCGCCAAACGGCGGAGGCGGCTGGCGTGTGGCCAACCGGGGTTCTTTGACATGCGCCACTGAACCACCGGCGCCGGTGGAGCGGATCAGGGGCCGGAATGGAAAAACACGATTAAAAAAAATAAAAATTCCCCCTCAAACCAACCCCGACAGGATTTGCAGACTTGCGCCGCCACCAGCTTTTAGGGATGTTGTCCCCCAATCCAATTATGAAAGTTCTGAACTCATTTTTCGCCTGCCCCCGAATTCTCCTGCTGGCCCTCCTGCTGACCGCCCGCCCGGCGGCGGCCCGGGTGACCGAGGATTTCGATGCCAACTGGCGGTTCACCCGGGGCGATTTCGCCTCCGCCATGATGCCCGCCTTTGACGACGCCCAGTGGCGTCTCCTCAATGTGCCGCACGATTGGAGCATCGAGGGTCCGTTCGGCCCGGAGTATGGCAGTGGCAACGGCTACGCCCCCGGCGGCATCGGCTGGTATCGCAAACACTTCCGTCTCGACCCGGCGCAGAAAAACCAGCGCGTGGCCGTCGAATTCGACGGCGTCTACGACAACTCGGAAGTCTGGCTAAACGGCCAGTTCGTCGGTGCCCGCCCCTTTGGCTTTGCCAGCTTTGAATGCGACCTGACCCCGTATGTAAAATGGCATGGGGCGGACAATGTCGTGGCCGTGCGGGTGGATCATTCGCGGTTTGCCGATTCGCGCTTCTACACCGGTTCGGGCATTTACCGCAATGTGCGGCTGATCCTCACGTCCCCGCTGCAAATCGCCCACTGGGGGGTTTATGCGACCACTCCAAAAATTAAAAAAGATTCGGCCCTTGTCCGGATCGAAACCACGGTGGAAAACCATCAGGCCACCAACGAAGCCTTTTCCCTGCAAACGGACCTCGTCGCCCCGGACGGAAAAACGGTGGCCAGCCGGACCACCGCCGGCCGGGCGGCGGGCGGCTCAGTGCAAACACTGGTGCAGGAGTTGAAGATCGCGCAGCCGGAATTATGGTCAATCGCCTCACCGGCGCTTTACACCGTCAGGAGCAGCCTCAAGACCGGCGGCACCGGCGTGGATGAAACCGCCACCCCGTTCGGCATCCGCACGGCGGTGTTTGACGCGGACCGGGGCTTTCTCCTCAACGGCGTTTCCACCAAGCTTAAAGGGGTGTGCCTGCATCACGACGCGGGCTCGCTCGGGGCGGCGGTGCCATACCCGGTGCTGGAACGCCGGCTGCGCCTGCTGAAGGAGATCGGGGCAAACGCCATTCGCACCAGCCACAATCCGCCGGACCCGGCACTGTTGGACCTGTGCGACCGGCTGGGCTTTTTGGTGATGGACGAGGCATTTGACGAATTCACGCCGTCCAAAAACAAATGGGTGACCGGCTTGAACGACGGCGTGGCAAGCCATTACGGTTATGGCGAAATATTCGCACAATGGTCGGTCACAGACGTATCGGACATGGTGCGCCGGGACCGGAATCATCCGGGCATCATTCTTTGGAGCATTGGCAATGAGATTGATTTTGCCAACGATCCGTTTTCGGATCCGGTGCTGGGGGGAAATTACCGGCCGGAAAACCCGCCGGCCACCGACCTGCTGAAATGCGCCGCGCCGCTGGTGAGGGCCGTCAAAGCCCTGGACCGCACGCGCCCGGTCACCGCCGCGCTCGCCACGGTTTCCATGTCCGACGCCGCGGGCCTGCCGGGACTCCTGGATGCCGCCGGCTACAATTATCAGGAATCGCGATACGCCGCCGACCATGAAAAATATCCCCACCGGATCATCTATGGCAGCGAAACCAGCCATCAATACGGAGCCTGGCGCGCGGTGGAAACGAACAATTACATCGCCGGCCAGTTCCTCTGGACGGGGATTGATTATCTCGGCGAGGCGCGGGGCTGGCCGAATCGCGCCAGCGGTTCGGGCCTGCTGGATCTGTGCGGGTTCAAAAAGCCCCTGGGCTGGTTCCGGCAAAGTCTCTGGAGCGATCAGCCCATGGTCTATCTGTGCGCCAACGGCGGCCGGGCCTTTGGCAACGGCCGGCGCGGCTTTGGCGGAGCGGAAAGCTGGAACTGGCCGGCGGATTCCACCGTCAACGTGTTGTGTTACGCCAATTGCCCGGAGGTGCTGCTGATGTTGAATGATAAAATCATCGGAACCCAAAAACAGTCGGAAGCCGTCAACGGGGTGCTGCGCTGGGAGGTTCCGTTTGCCCCGGGAACACTCCGGGCCGTGGGCCGCGCCAACGGGCGGGACGTCTGTGAGTTCAGTCTGCAAACCGCCGGCGCACCCTCCCGCATTGACCTGCGTCCGGATACAACGCAATTGCAGGCGGGCGCCCGCAGGGTCGCGCAGGTGGAATTTCGGATCGTGGACGCCCGGGGGGTGCGCGTTCCGAATGCAGGGCCGGAAGTTAAGTTTAATCTGACCGGCCCGGCCAAAATCATTGGGATTGGCAGCGGCGATCTGGATGACAACGAGGACTGCCGGGGCAACACCCATTCCGCATTTCAGGGGCGCGGCCTGTTAATTCTTGAAACCACGGGCACCGCCGGAGACATCACCCTGCAGGCCGGCGCGCCGGGACTGGAACCGTCCGTCATCACTCTGGAAAGCCGGTAATCCGGATTTTAGGAAATAAAAAGTGCAGTCCCTGGCAGGACTGCACTCATCGTGAAACCAATAAAATCGCGCGGACTTACTTGCCGCCCTTTTCGGCCCGGACTTTGGCCCATCTGGCCTTGGCAGCCGCGGCAATTTTGGCGCGCCCGGCGGCGCTCATCTTACGGCGCTTTTTCGCGGGTTCAGCTTTTTCGGTCTGAGCGGCGGCATGCACCCTGGCCCAGCGGGCCTTTTGCGCCGCACGCAGTCTGGCCAGACCCTCTGCAGTAAACTTGCTCTTCTTCCGGGCGGGCTTGAATCCCGGGGCGGAGTCAAGAACCGGGGCCGAAACCGAGTTTCCCAAGAGACCGGCCAGTTGCAGATTCAAGGCTTCAATCTGCTCCTGGACCTCCGCTGCGCGTTTAAGCTGAGCTGACGTTAGTGATGACAAAATACTCATAGTAGAAGTGAGTCTAACAAACGACACTGGAATTGAAAACAAAAAGATGGCTGCCGCACGGCGCGGCGGGAAAGCACGGTTGCGACCTCAACACTATCGCACTATTCCTCCGGCTGCTATTCCACTTGCTTCTCCGACCGTTCGGTACGATTATAAGAACGCTGTAAGAACGCTGACCAACAGTGGCCCCCATAGGCAAGCGCACGCGGTGGTTGCGATGAGAGTTTGACGCCAACAACTGACTCAGAGATTAAAATTCAACCAACTATGAAACCAGCCAGTCCGTCCCCGGAAGGGGAAGAAACATCCGGCATCAACGCTGCAACAGTGGATCCCGCCATCTTCAACCGCGCAACTTACCTCGAACGGCTGATGGACGATGAAGAACTGGCCCGCACGATCATAAAATCATATCTGGAGGATTTACCCGGGCAGATCAAACAGTTGCAGGACTATGTGATTGCACTGGATTTGCCACAGATCCGGCGGCAAGCCCATCTGATCAAAGGCGGTGCCGCGAACCTGAGTGCCGATGCCCTGTACAAGCATTCTGCTGCGCTCGAACTGGCCGGCAAGGATGGCGATCCCGCCAGGATGGCGGTTCTGATGGCTGAATTGGAACATCACTTTGAAGCATTGGCGCGCGTCCTGAGGCAGGAAATCGCCCGCCCGGAACAGACGGGAAGCCACACAAAATGACTGGCATGGGCGTATCTACCACTGACCACCAACCACTAACTACTGGCAACTGCATTCACATCCATGCCAGCCGAGGCTAACCTCATTCAAACTCATGGATAGTCAAGGGGCAAAAACGGGGTTGGGAGGCCAACTGGTGAGGCATCGGACGTGGATTCATAATTTGGCTAAAGTTACAGACTCATTGACCGATGGAAAAGATGGGCACGACAATGTCCGCCTTTTCAGTGGAAACCTGGCGATAAAAAAGTTTCAAAACAGGCGATGATGATAAAACAACCAACGCGGCGAGCGGTTGGGGCTGCGGTTGACGCGGCGGCCATGACCGCCGGGACGAATGGCGGCCATGTGGCGTCTTCCCCGGATAAGACGAGGACCGCCGCCGCTGACTTCATCCCGATGCTTCGTCCAACCGGCCGGCGGACCCGCTCATGAACACCCCGCCCTCTTCAAAGAATTACCGCATCCTGATTATTGACGACAATCCCGCCATTCACGCCGACATTCGCAAAATCCTGGCCTGCCAGGAGGAAGCTCACGAAGACCTGATCCAGGCCAAAGCCCTGCTCTTTGGCGAAAGTCCCGCCCCCGCCAATCCGGTTAAATTTGAGATCACCTCCGCCTTTCAGGGACAGGAGGGCCTGCAAAAAGTGCAGGAATTTGAAGCCGCCGGAAGACCGTTCGCCGTGGCCTTTGTGGACGTGCGGATGCCCCCGGGCTGGGACGGCGTGGAAACCATCCATCGCATCTGGCAGGCTCACCCGCAACTGCAGGTGGTGATTTGCACGGCCTATTCTGATTATTCCTGGGAGGAAATGATCCGGCGCATCGGCCGGTCCGACAGCCTCCTGATTCTCAAGAAACCCTTTGACAATATCGAGGTGCTGCAACTGGCCCACGCGCTGACCGAGAAGTGGCACCTCAACCATGAGCTGAAGTGCCGGCTGGAGAATCTCGATCTGCTGGTCGGCCAGCGCACGACCGAACTCCAGTCGGCCAACGAGCGGCTGAAAAAGGAAATCGCCGAGCGCATGCTCTTGGAAAACGCCCTGCGGCTTTCGGAAGAACGCTTTTCCAAGGCCTTCAAAGCCAGTCCCATTCCATTGGCCATCCAGTCCCTCCGGAAGGAAAAATATGTGGATGCCAATGAGGGTTTCCAGCAGTTGACCGGTTTTCACCGGGATGAATTGATCGGCCGCACCCCGGAGGAATTGAACCTGTGGGGGGATCCCGGCGGGGAGCACAAAATGCTGCGGACGCTGCAGGACCAGATGTCCGTGCGCAACCAGGCCTGTCGGTTGCGCACCAAAGCCGGCGAACTCCGTCACGTGCTTTTGTCCGTGGAGTTGTTTGATCTGGATGGCGAGCCGCATTTCCTCGCCATCGCGCAGGATGTCACCGAGCAACTCAAGTTGGAGAGCCAGCTCCGGCAAGCCCAGAAGATGGAGGCCGTTGGCCAATTGGCGGCGGGCATGGCGCACGATTTCAACAACATCCTCACCGTGGTCCAGGGAAATGTTTCCCTGCTGCTGTCCGACCCATCGGCCAACTCCGCCAACATCGGCCCGCTCCAGGCGATTTCCGTGGCGGCGGAACGCGCCAGCAAACTCATCCGCCAACTGCTCACCTTCAGCCGCAAACAAGTCATTCAAATCCATCCCCTGGCCATTCAGGAGGTGCTGTCCCTGATGTCGGAGATGCTGCCGCGTGTATTAAGCGAGAATATCACGGTCGAGGTGAAGACCCCGGCCCCTTCGCTCTGGATCAATGCGGATGCGGGGATGATGGAACAAATGTTGATGAACCTGGCCGTCAACGCCCGGGATGCCATGCCTGATGGCGGCCGGTTAACCATCAGCGCCGAATTGGCGGAGATCAACCCGGCCCTCGCCAGCCGGCATCCGGAAGGACGTCCGGGCCGGTTCCTTTGCCTGGGCGTGACCGATACCGGTTGCGGTATTCCGGCGGAGATCCTGCCGCGAATTTTTGAACCGTTCTTCACCACCAAACCCACGGGAAAAGGAACGGGGCTGGGGCTGGCCACGATTTATGGAATTGCCAAACAGCACGCCGGCTGGGTCGAGGTTCAGAGCCAGCCCGGCCAGGGTTCCACATTTCAGGTGTTCATTCCCTCCTACGACCCAACCCCGGCGGCAACCAGCCCCCCGGCCATCCTGCCCGCCGTGAAGCGCGGCCATGAAACCATTCTCGTGGCGGAGGACGAGGATTTGGTTCGCAACCTGGTGACGCGAGTGCTGAAAACCCATGGTTACAAAGTGCTTTCCGCCAGCTCGGGCGCGCAGGCATTGGAGGTTTGGGCGGAAGCCAAGGAGAAAATCCACCTCTTGTTCACTGACATGGTGATGCCCGGCGGAATGACCGGCCGCCAATTGGCGGAGAATTTGCTGGCGAAGGATCCCACCCTGCGGGTGATCTACACCAGCGGTTACAGCCCGGGCATGGCCGGCAAGGACGTGGCCGGGTGCGATTTCCTGGCGAAGCCATATGAGCCATCCACCCTGATCCAGCGGGTGCGGAAATGCCTGGATGGCGTTCCGGCGGATGGCACCCACCCCTTGCCCTGATCGGAAGGCCGCCCGGCATTGAACGGGCATTGACCGGCGAAATTAAAATGGTGGTAGGTTCTGGATTCGAACCAGAGAAGGCGTGAGCCAGCAGATTTACAGTCTGCCCCCGTTGGCCACTTGGGTAACCTACCAAAAACCGTACGCTGACGGCACTCTGTCAGCGGGGGCGGTATTTTGCACGATTTTACGTCCAGAGCAAGCGGATTAATCAAACCGGTTGCTGTTGAGTGAGGCAGTGCAGCGACCCAAACCCCCAAACCAAGTCCACGGCGTTGATGCCCACCACCGGCCGGTCCCGGAACAGTTCGCCCAGGATTCCCAGCGCCACCCGGTCGTTGGGATCGTTGAAGGTGGGGACGATGACGGCGGTGTTACTAATGTAAAAATTCGCATAGCTGGCCGGCAGCCGGATCCCGTCAAAATGCAGCGGCCCGGGCATGGGCAGCGCGACCACCTCGGGCTTGGACCCGTCTTCCAACCGCAGATCCTGAATGCGGTCCCAGTTTTCCGCCAACGGGCGGTGGTTCTCGTCCCGGGGGTTGGGTTCCTTCACCAGCACCAGGGTGCGGGGATTGACGAAGCGGCAGATGTCGTCAATGTGTCCGTGCGTGTCGTCCCCCTTGGGCCCCCTGGCCAGCCAGAAAACATTGGTCACCCCGAGATATTTTTCCAGCGTGGCCTCGATTTCCGCCCGGCCCAGCCCCGGATTGCGCACTTGGATTTTGGGGTGGAGATAGCATTGCTCGGTCGAGAGCAGGGTGCCCCGGCCGTTCAACTCCATCCCGCCGCCCTCCATGACAAATGGCCGGCCGTTGCACTCGGCGTGGATCAGCGGCCGGGGCAACACTCGCGCCGCGATTTCCGGCACTTTGGTGTCCTTGCGCCAGTTGTCGTACTTGGCCCAGCCGTTAAAATGGAAATGAACAATGGCGGTCTCCGGTTTTGGCCCTTGCCGGACGAAGATCGGGCCGGTGTCCCGCGTCCAACCGCGATTGGTGGGATGAACGACAAACAGGATTTTCCGCAAATCCACGCCCACATGCTTCAGAATGCGGCGGGCAAACGCCTGATCGGCCGCATGCCGGACAATCAGGCGGATTTTTTCCCCGGCGGAAATTTTGCGGATCATTTCGCCGTAGACCCACGGGATGACCTCGAATTTACCCGGCCAATCACTGGTATTGTGGGGCCAGCCGAGCCAGGTGGCCTCGTGCGGTTCCCATTCCGCAGGCATTACCGGGCCGGGACGGACGGGGGCGGCGGTCGGGATGTTCTTAGGCGACGGCATAAAATCCGCCCCCAAAATAGAGGCTTTCCGCGCGCAATTCAACCGGCATTAAGCGGGGAATTGCATTTCTGAGTTGGCAAAGGCGCTGGGCTTCGTATTTTAGGACGGATGTTATTCCAACTTGGAGCATGGCACATCAGCAAAAAAGGAAGGTGGTTCCCGGCGAACCCGTTTGGCAATTCATTCAACACGATGACCGGAGGCGGCCGGCATACGACAAGCCGGCCGGGATGCGCCGACACCCGGACCGCATAACAAAGAATCAACATGATCACACCCAATGACTTTTCCAACGCCCGCGTCCTGGTGACCGGGGGGGCCGGCTTCATCGGCAGCGCGCTGATCTGGGCGCTCAACCGCCGCGGCTGCGAGAACATCGTGGTTTGCGATGTGCTCGGGACGGACGAAAAATGGCGGAACCTCACGCCGCTGCGATTTGCGGATTATTTGGAGGCGGGGGATTTGCAACCCCGGTTGCAGAGCGGCGCGCTGGGGCGGTTCGATGTCGTCCTGCACCTGGGGGCGTGTTCGGCCACCACGGAGAAAAACGCCACCCACCTCATCCACAACAACTTTGAATTCACCAAGGACCTGGCCGCCTGGGCGCTGGCCAAACAGGCGCGGTTCGTTTACGCCTCCTCGGCGGCCACTTATGGCGATGGCTCGGCGGGCATGAACGATGACGAGACCAAGCTCGACACGCTGCGGCCGCTGAACATGTACGGCTACTCGAAGCATTTGTTCGACGTGCATGCCCGGCGCGCGGGTTTTCTGGACCACATGGCGGGCTTGAAGTACTTCAATGTGTTCGGCCCCAACGAGGATCACAAGGCCGACATGCGCTCGCTGGTGCATAAATCCACGGCGCAGGTGCGGGCGGAGGGGTTCATCCGCTTGTTCAAGAGTCACCGGCCGGATTACCGGGATGGGGAACAGAAACGGGATTTTCTGTATGTGAAGGACGCGGTGGCGATGACCCTGCATCTGGCGGCGACGCCGTCCGCCGGCGGGCTGTACAATCTGGGCAGCGGCAAGGCCCGCACCTGGATTGACCTGGCCAACGCGGTGTTTGCCGCGCTGAACCGGAAACCGGAGATCCAGTTCATCGAGATGCCGGAGGTCATTCGCGACAAATACCAATACTTCACCGAGGCCAACCTGGCGCGGCTGCGGTCGGCGGGCTATGCCGCGGCGGTGACGCCGCTGGAAGAGGCGGTGGGCGACTACGTCCGCAATTACCTGGTGCCCGACCGCCGGCTGGACCCGGCGGTGGCCTGAGCGGGCCGGCACACTGCAAAGCCGTGCCAAATCCTGTCAGAAAAAATAAAATTGAACGGAAAGTTTCGTTACCTAGTAACGCGATGGGGTGATGATTTCGCTTGACACGATGCCCAACCCGTTGGTTTTGAACGAGTTAAGACGTGTCAAGGCAATATCCCCGTTGGCATCATTTTTCGTTACCAGGTAACGAGAAATTCACCGCACCGGGGGGTGCTGATCCAGGAAGAAACCAGGGAGGGCGGGTCACGACGAGGGCGAGGCGACCGGGTGGTTCGATTGTTGGACCGCAAAAGTTCGTCGGTTGGCTGGCGGGAGGGAGGGCCGGCCCGCAAAGAGCGGCGGAGGACTGCCGCACAGGACGCGGCTCGCGGACCAAAGCCGGCCAGGGTGCGAAGGTCCGTGCGGCACCTTACACGCATCCATGGGTTTCAAATGCAACGGCAGGGACGAGGCGGCTTTTTTGTAGCGCAGACTTCCAAGTCTGCCGTATCGCGGGTTTCCAAACCCGGTGGCGGCACCGCAAGCTGGCGCATTCGACGCTTGGACGGCCTGCCGATTTGGAAATCGGCGATACAGCAGGTTGGAAACCTGCGGTACGGCTCGCGCAAGCTGCGTGTAAGGTGCAGGTCTTGCCGCACTCCCAAAAGGGTTGGTCTGTCCGCCTGTCACATGAACGGAGCGGGGACGCCCGGTGGGTGCTGATAGGCATTTCATGGGTTTCAAATGCAACGGCCGGGACGAGGCGGCTTTTTGGCAGCGCAGACTTCCAAGTCTGCGGTATCGCGGGTTTCCAAACCCGCTGGCGGCACCGCAAGCTGGCGCATTCGATCCTTGGACGGCCTGCCGATTTGGAAATCGGCGATACAGCAGGTTGGAAACCTGCGGTACGGCTCGCGCAAGCTGCGTGTAAGGTGCAGG